>CAVGVF010000003.1:0-30380 GCA_963632615.1 uncultured Eubacteriales bacterium | reverse complement strand
CGGCAATCTTGTCTGAACCGGCACTTATGCAATAATATCGCAAATTCTTTAACTAAGTAAGAGACTCGCTGCACCAAGATCACCGGAACAAGTCCGGTGATGACGGAGAAAAAGCGAGAGCATAAGCAACTCACACACAAAGCCCCTCATCCCTTAACCGTCACGCCCGTGAATGACGCAGAAAAAACGAAAGCAATAGCAACACACTATCCTTATCGCTATTTACATATATCATCATACAAATCGCGCCATTGCGGATTAAAACCATTTACCAAATTATCTTTCCAACTACGCGGATAATGTTTTATATTTTTTTCACGCTGAATTGCTATAATAGGATTGTCATAAACCTCATAATAAACTAACTTGTGAATATGATATCTTTTAGAAAATCCGTCAATCAATTCATTTCTATGTTCATAAATCCGGCGAACCAAATTATTTGTAACACCTGAGTACACACTGGTATTATGCTTTGATGCAATTATATAAACAAACATATCTTTCATATTATCTTTATACTAGATAAACAATGTTCCGCCAAAAACTCAGGCATACGGGTTATCGGACTTGCGTACGGTAATTCTAATCGGCACGCCGCCCAAATTAAACGTGTCGCGCAGACTGTTCGTCAAATAGCGCAAATACGAGTCCGGCAGCCCTTCCGGATTGCTCGAAAAAATAAAAAATGAAGGCGGACGCGACTTAGCCTGCGTAATAAATTTCAGCTTAATACGGCGCTTGTTTTTCCCCAGCGGCGCCGGATTTTGCTCCTGCACATCCGAAAACCACTTATTCAGCGGAGCAGTCGGAATACGGGTGTTCCAACGTTCATAAACCTTGAGTACGGCGCTCATCAGCTTATCCAGCCCCTCTTTTTTGAGGGCGGAAATCGTTACGGTCGGCACTCCGGCAACCTGCGTCAAAGAAGTCATAAGCTTATAGTTCAGCTGCTCCAGCGCCTCTTTGCGGTTGGCAATATCCCATTTGTTTACGGCAATCACCAGCGCCCTGCCCTCGTCTATCACTCGGCGGGCAATCGTCAAATCCTGCTTTTCCAGCACGGCATCGGCATCCAAAACCAGCACCACAACCTGCGCCATATCGGCTGCGTACTTAGTGCTTTCCACCGACATTTTTTCCAGCGAATTTTTTACTTTGGACTGACGGCGCAAACCGGCGGTATCCACCAAATTAAACTTGCGGCCTTTCCATTGCCAGCTTGTAGTTATGGCATCGCGGGTCATACCGGCTTCCGGCCCCGTCAACATACGTTCATCATCCAGCAGCGCATTTACCAGCGTGGACTTGCCCACGTTCGGACGTCCCACAAACGCCAGCTGTATCGGACGCTTACTGGCTTCTTCAACCGAAAAATCTTCCGGAATCTGTCCTAAAACCGCCGCTTTCGGCGCCTCAGCCTCTTTCTTGGCTTTGGCCTCTTCGGCTTCCCGCAGGCAGGTGTACAAATCTTCAAAGCCTAAGCCATGCTCGGCCGAAAAAGGTATCGGCTCGCCCAAACCCAGCTTATAGGCCTCATAAATGCTGTCTTCATGCTTTTTGCCCTCGCATTTGTTCGCCAGCAAAATAACCGGTTTATGGGTTTGGCGCACCAAATCGGCAAATTGCTCGTCATACGGCTGCACTCCGGCGCGCGCGTCAAACAAAAACAGACAAACGTCCGCTTCGGCAATCGCCATCTGCGTTTGCTTCCACATCCGGCTTTCCATATTGTCGGTAGTCGAATACTCATAGCCGGCGGTGTCTATCAGCTGCAGCTCCAAATCCCTGAACTTTGCCGGCGCCATTTTGCGGTCGCGCGTTACCCCCGGCATATCATGGACAATAGCCAATTTTTTGCCGACCAAGCGGTTAAACAATGTAGATTTTCCAACATTCGGGCGTCCGATTATGGCAACAGAAAGCACGTCACTTCTCCTTATTTATAAGCAATTAAATCGGCATCGGCCGTTACAAAAAATACATATCCGCCGGCAGCAATCGGAGCAGAATTTAAGTTTTCTTCCAAATCAACCGAGTTCAGCAGCTTGCCTGTTTGCGGCATATAGGCATAAACTGTGCCGTTGGAAAGCGCCAAAATCAAGCGGCCGTCCAGCATTACCGGATTAAAAATCATCACATCCGCCGGTTTTTTACCCAAGTTTACCGGTGTTGCCCACAAAACATCGCCGTTTTCTTTGTTTACGGCCAGCAAATCATTGGTATTTGACACCACATACAGCGTGTTGCCAACCAAAAGCGGAGTATTTACGCTGCCGATTTCTTTTTCCCACTTGCGGGTGCCGCTGCGCAAATCAATCGCCGTCAAAACATTGGCGTTGCCCACGGCATAAACCGTTTCGCCCTCAATAACCGGAGCAGCCTTAACCGTATCCAAAAATGTCGAGGAATAAGCCTGGCGGTTAGAAATCAAAACATCCGACCACAGCGGTGTGCCCAATGTCGCGTTAAAAGCCTGAATTTCGCCGTTGGAAAAACCCGTAACCACCATATCTAAATCGGCGGAATACGCCGCCGGAGCCCCGCCCACCAGCGTGGTGTTTTCCATAGATATGTCATATTTCCACTGCTCTTCGCCGTTTTTGGCATTCAAGGCATAAAATTTGTTATCCACGCTTTGCACAAACACATTGCCGTTTGCCGCCATCGGAGCAATGCGGATAGGCGTTTGCAGCGGCTTTGTCCACAAAATTTCGCCCTTCTGCGCATTGACGGCATAAACAGCGCCGTAACCGGTTGTGGCATAGACAACGCCGTTGTTCAGCGCAATACCGGCGCCTTTAATCGCCGTGTCGTCAACATTGTCATTTTTAGATTGCAGCTGCAATTTCCACACAAGCTCGCCGCTGTTCAAATCAAAGGCGCTTAATCGCCCGGCGGCATCCAAAGCATACACTTTATTTTTTGCCGCCAAAGGCTTGGAAATCAAAAATTCACGCTTGGAATTTCCTTTGCCGAAGCTGCTTTTCCATTGTTTTTGAAATGCGGTGCTTACCTTAAAGTTGTTTTGAACATGCTGAGCATTATACCCTTCCTGCTGCCAATCGGCATTCGCCGCAGCTGCCGGAATCGTCACGCGTTCGCCGGCCGATACCACATCCGGCTTTATCGCCGCCACCGGATCAAGCACCGAAAGCCGCTCCCCTTTGGGCAGAACTTTGTCGCTGGAACAAGCTCCGGCTGCCAATATAGCCAGCAAACCGGTCAAAAATTTTGTTTTTTTGCTCAACATTTAATCACCTATATAAAAGTTATTCAGCCTCGTTTTCAGCAGAATTCAACGAAGACATCATTTCTTGAACTTTAGATTTGAAACTGTCCGGCAAATCTTTAACCGTCAGCAATTTGCCGTAAATTTCACGGGCTGTCTGCAAATCGCCTTCGCGTATAGCCGCCATAGCCAGCAAATCATTAGCCAGCGGAGTCCAAGAGTTGTTTGCGTCCAAAACCGGCTTCAGCAAATCGGTCAATTCCTGCTTTGACATGCTGTCAACTTTGTATGTGGCGTATTTAATCAAAGCAATATGTCTTACTTCGGAATTGGCTTGCGTATCTTTGGCCAAACCGTCCAGCATTGCCAAACCTTCATCTGTTTTTTGCTGTTCCATCAAAACATTGGCTATCTGCAAACGGGCAAAATCGCCGTAAATTCCATGGTCGTTCTGATTGATTTTCTGCAAGGCGGCAATCATTGCTTCCGGATCCTGCTGACGGGCGGAATCCATATAAGCCTCGGTAGTCATCTGATTGCGCTGCACGCGGAAATTTTTGATTTTTTCAAAAGAAACGGCGCCGCAAACAGCAACCACAACCACGGCGATAATCGCCAAACCATAGCGATTCCACAATTCTTTGAAGTTATCGTTTTTAACTTCTTCGCTTACTTCATTGATAAAAGCATCGGTCAAATCCGGATTAACATCAGCTTTGGCGGCTGTTTCCGGTTTATTGATTTTTTCAGCTTTCGGTGCAATATTTTTCTTTGCAGCCGGTTTTCTTGTTTTTTTCTCTGTATTTTTCATAATTTTATCCCCATAAAAACAAAAGTTATATTATCCATATCAAATAAAGTATGATAAAGCAAATTATTTTCTCAGTCCTGTCTAACAATTTCGCGAATAATATACCCGCGCACCCATTGCAAATCTTCAACCGGCATATTTTTGCCGAAAATCATGCTTCCGTCGTGCGATATAACTGACAAATAATACCGGTCTGTGCTCGGATTATGCCCCACATCCACCGCCTCTATCTGATTTTTAGGCAAAAACTCGGCATCCATACGCAAAAACAAGATGTTATGTCCTAAGATAATATCGCGGTTGGTCACAATCAACACATCTTTGCTGAATAAAGACAGAATTGCAAACAAAACTATTGCCGCGCAAACCGCTAAAATCACGCTGAACCACAAAACTCCCAAAAATTGCAGCAAATCCTGATGAAAATAAATCAAAGCCGCCGCGGCCGCCCCAACAAAAACCGTGCCCAAACCGGCAAGTATGCTGTAAGCGTCAAAAAACAGATGTTTTTCCTTAACAATGACTTTATTCTTTTTAACCTTGCATTTTACAGATTCCGGAACAGCCAAATCCTTATTATACAAAGCTTTCAGCTGCCATTTTTTTGACATATCTTTCAATGTCTTCTGCAATTCCGTATGATTGCGTGAAACCAAGCCCTTATCCGTAAAGAACAAAGCCGGCATTTTGAGCTTTGCCGCGTAATATTCCCATATTTTGCGGATATTTTTACCGCTGGTGCTGATATACAGCGGAACCCGCTTGTTTTTGTCGGAATGATACAATTCAATAATGTAACGGTTGCGGTTAATCAGTCCCAGCTGATAATATTCAACTTTGAACAAAACCCCCAAATAATTATATAAATTTTCCGTTTCAACCTGTTTTTCGCCAAACAGCGGCTTATGTACGATTTTTATTCTGTCGCCGTCAAAGAATATTTTTTTATAGCGCAGCATTGCCATGGCCGATAAAGAAACGATAATCAGCCCGAACAGAAAAACAAATACGTCAAAAGAATAGCGCAGCGGCCCGACATTTACATTGCCCCCATGTTCCGGCAGATTAAAATCATAGCTTGCATCTTCCGGCTCAAAAAAATAGGCCGCAGCTTCAAACACGCCCAAAGCAATAAAAACCAGACCGAACAGCATTCCCCACAAAGCGAGCTTGCATGGAATGCGGTCTTTTTGCGAAGCCGGCAATTTTTCAATATCAAACTTAAATTTATAGCTGTAATGATTCGGAGCCGTATATGTCATTTTTTTCTCCCGTTATGTTTAATATCCTAAACTTAGCGCAATAAAAAATTTTTTTCACTAATTATTTTAAAATAATGTTGGTTTTTTATAATCTTTATGGCTATTATAGAGCAAATTTTATTAAAATATGGTGTAACAAATGCTCAGTTCTAGTATATTTTATTCCGGCTACAATATTTTATTCGGCATACTGTCGCTGTTTATCGGCATCGGTTCGACTTTACTGATTCGCACCTCCAAAGATTTCCGCAGCTTATTTATGTTTCAAGTCGGCGGGCTGTGCATTGTGCTCCTGACCTATTTAACTCCGAACGAGCATATTCTTTACAAAATCGGGCTGAATTACAATCTGGTGGCTTTTGCCCGCATGATTTTGGCGCTGCTGACTTCCGTTATCTGGCTGAATGCCGCGGCAGAACTGCATAACGGCAAGCCGGCTAACCGCGAAATATTAACCTGCTACTTATCAATATGCTTAACCATCGGGCTTTATTTTTCTTTTTTGAACTACAGCCAAAGCGATATAAACATTTTTGACTCGATAATTGTCTTGCTGGGACTTTCTTTTTTTATACTTGTTGTTTTATACCGCTGTTTCAGCAGCTTCAACCTTGGTAATTTTCTGCTGTTTTGTTCTGTTTTTATGCTTTGGGGCAAACTGTTTGTTTCCGCCTATCTTTTTAAATATAATTGGCTGAATCTGAATATTCTGAACTGGTTTTGGCTCTATGTTTTTGCCGCCGCCGTTATTTTTATCAAAATCAACCTGCTTAAAGAAGACTTGCAAAAAAGCTGGAATCTGATTGATAAGCTTAATTTGCAAATGGCCGCAATGATAGACTCTTCGCCCTTCCCGATTATCATTTCCAAAATAACCGGCGAAAAAATCCTGCTGGTTAATGACAAAGCCTGCGAAATGTTCGGCATCAGCAAAAAAGAATGCGGCTATTTTAAAATTAAAGACTTTTTTGTTGATGAAGATAACCGCAAATCATTCTTTGCCAAACTGGAAAAAGAGCATGAAGTGCAGGATTTTGACTTAATGGTCTGCAACTTGATAAATTCATCGCCGTTTTGGCTCTCTGTTTCGGCCAAAACCATAGAATACAACAATGAAATAGCTTTATATATGGCATTTCAAAACATTACTCTGCGCAAAGCCCGCGAAACAAGCCTGCAATTTCAGGCCGAACGCGACCCGCTGACTTTGGCTTGGAACCGCCGTTATTTTGAAAAACTGGTGCCGGAGCGCATTAAAGAAGCTATCAAAAAACAGCAGAATTTCAGTTTATTGATGATTGACGCCGATAAGTTCAAAAATGTAAACGATACTTATGGGCACAAAACCGGAGACAAGGTTTTAACTGAACTGGTTGCCTGCTGCCAGAATGATTTGCGCGAAGATGACATTGTCTGCAGATTCGGCGGCGAAGAATTTGTTATTTATCTGGATAACACCAACACTCATTCGGCGCAAATTGTGGCCGAACGCCTGCGCAAAAGCATCGCCGATTTGGAAATAGAAAGCGAAAACGGAGAGAAATTTCATTTTACCGTCAGTATCGGCGTAGTTTCGTCTGAAAAAACGGCTAGTTTGGATGTGCTGCTGCGTCAAGTTGATGACGCTATGTATTTAGCTAAAAACAACGGACGCAACCGCGTGGAAATCTATGATGAAGAAAAAGTAAAGCAAATTATGAAAAAGAAAACAACCAACCAAAACCGCAACATTCATCCGGTTTTCCAAAATGAAGAAGCCGAAGAAATTTCACTTTTGGATAATTATGAAAATAAGATTTTATAAGGAAAGAAAATGACTTGTCCATACCAACAAACCTGCGGCGGCTGCCCTTACCACAATTTAGGCCTCGCCGATTATCAAAAACTGAAAATCGAACAATTCAGCCGGATTATCTCACAGCTGAACCCAAAAGATATAAAAACCGGCGAGCCGATTTTTATTGCTGACGGAACCCGCCGCCGTGCTGAATTGGCGTTTAAGCACAACCGCGGCAATTTAGTACTGGGTTTCAATGAAAGCAAAAGCCATGAAATTATAAATATAGAAAGCTGTCCGCTGCTGACTGCTAAAATCAACAAAGTTATTCCGCAGCTGCGCCTGTTTTTGAGCGAGTTCTGCAATATTAAAGTTTCTGAAAAGCTTAAAAATAAAAAATTCCGCACTTATAACATCGGCAGCGGAGATGTTTGGCTGACCGAAGCTGTAAACGGCGTGGATATGCTGCTGGAAATAAACGAGCCTATGGGTTTGGAACACCGCATGGCTTTATGCGATTTTGCCAACGGCGCAGAAGATATTGCCCGCATTTCAGTGCAATCCGGAAAAAGCAAGCCGGAAACGGTCATAGAAAAAAGCCGTCCGTATTTAAGCATCGGCGGCTATCAGGTGTTTATTCCGGCCGGAACATTTTTGCAGGCCTCCAACGCCGGCGAGCAGGCTTTAATAAGTTTGGTTTTGAAATATATCGGCGATTCGCAGGGTAATATTGCCGATTTATTCTGCGGTGTCGGCACTTTTTCTTATCCGCTGGCCGCTAACCCTAAAAACAAAATCACGGCGGTTGATTCGTCTGATGAATTGCTGGCGGGTTTTCAAAAATCAGTCAATCACAACACTATTCCCAACATCAAAATCAGCCGCAAAAATTTGTTTAAATATCCCTTGGACACTAACGAATTAAAAGGATTTGATATTGTGGTTTTTGACCCTCCGCGCGCCGGAGCCGCCGCTCAGACCGCACAGCTGGCCGCTATGCCGGACGAGGACAAGCCGCAAAAAGTTATTGCCGTGTCATGCAATCCGCATACGTTTGTAAACGATGCAAATACATTGATTTCCGGCGGATATCGTATTATAGAGATTACACTTGTTGACCAATTTGTGTATTCAACTCACAGTGAATTGGTCGCTTTATTTGAAAAACTATAGGAGAAAAAAATGAATACAGAACAGCATAAATTACAGCAAATGGCGAATGCTATTCGCTTTTTGAGCGCTGAAGCCATTGAAAAAGCTAAATCCGGACACCCGGGAATGCCTCTGGGTATGGCCGATGTCGCCGCCGTGTTATTCGGACGCTATATCAAAATCAATCCGGCTGCTCCGCGCTGGTTTGACCGCGACCGCTTTGTTTTGTCAGCCGGCCATGGCTCTATGCTTTTGTATTCGCTGTTTTATTTGCTGGGCTATAACGATATTACTTTAGACGATATCAAGAACTTCCGCCAGCTGGGTTCCAAAACCGCCGGACATCCGGAATACGGACATTTAGCCGGTATAGATATGACCACCGGACCTTTAGGGCAGGGAATTTCCTCCGCTGTCGGCATGGCCTTGGCCGAACGCCGTATTAACGCAGAATTCGGCGATGATTTGTGCAATCACTACACTTATGTAATGTGCGGCGACGGCTGCCTGATGGAGGGTATTTCCGAAGAGGCGATTTCGCTCGCCGGTTTATGGAAGCTGAACAAGCTGATTGTCTTTTGGGACAATAACAATATTACGATTGACGGCACAGTTGACAAAGCCAACGGCACCGATCAAATTGCGCGTTTTAAAGCTGTAGGCTGGAACACAATCAGCGTTGACGGGCGCAGTCATGAAGAAATCGCCGCGGCTATTGAGCAGGCGCAGAAATCCGACAAGCCGACTTTGATTGCCTGCAAAACAACTATCGGTTTCGGCGCTCCTCACAAACAAGGCACGCCAAAAATTCATGGTTCTCCTTTAGGTGCGGAAGAGCTGGAAGCTATGCGTCAAAATTTGGGCTGGACGTCGGCTCCGTTTGAAGTTCCTAACGAAATTATGGCGGCTTGGCGCGCGGCCGGACAGCGTTCGGCGGCTCAATATGCCGAATGGCAGAAAAAAGCCGAAAACAACCAAAAATTTATTGATTATATCAATGATAAGCTGCCGGCAAACTGGAACAAAGATTTAGATGAGCTGAAAAAGAAAACCATTAAAGAGCAAACCGCTGTTGCCACCCGCAAGGCTTCACAGCTTTGCTTAGAAAACATTATGGGACGCATTCCGCAGGTTATCGGCGGTTCTGCTGATTTGGCGGCGTCAAACCTGACTTTTGTTGAGGGTATGAAAACCATTACCGCCGCTGACTATAACGGTAATAATGTTATGTACGGCATCCGCGAGCACGCTATGGGCGCAATTATGAACGGTATGGCTCTGCATGGCGGTGTTATTCCTTACGGCGGAACATTCTTTGTGTTCTCAGACTATATGCGCCCGTCTATGCGCTTGGCGGCGCTGATGGGGCTGCGCGTGGTATATGTTTTGACGCATGATTCTATCGGCGTGGGCGAAGACGGACCGACTCATCAGCCGATTGAACATCTGGCTTCTTATCGCGCAATGCCGAACATTTACACTTTCCGTCCGTGCGATGTAGTAGAAACAGCCGAAGCTTGGGAGATTGCCTTAGAAAGCGAAAAAACACCGAGCATTCTGGCGCTTTCCCGCCAAAGCGTGCCGACTTTGCGTACGGATTCGTCCGAAAATTTGAGCAAACGCGGCGGCTATATTATTTCTAAGGCCGAGCGAGAACCGCAAGCCACGATTATCGCCACCGGAACGGAAGTTTCTTTGGCGGTAGAAGCCCAAAAACAGCTGCATGAAAGCGGCATTGAAGTAAACGTTGTTTCTATGCCTTGCTGTGAATTGTTTGACCAACAGCCGGAAGACTATAAGTGTTCGGTATTGGGCAATTCGCCGAGAGTTGCCGTTGAAGCCGCCGCTGTTTATGGCTGGGAACGCTATACCGGTAAAAGCGAAAATGTTATCGGTCTGAATAGTTTCGGCGCTTCCGGAAAAGGCGATGAAGTTTACAAATACTTTGGCATTACCGTTGAAAACGTGGTAAAAAAAGTTAGAGAACTGATTTAAACTTCCCCTGTTTTAGTATCAAAACGCCCCGGCCTTGCAAACAGCCGGAGCGTTTTCTTTTACTAAAAACTGATATTAACGCTGCATAATTCTTTTGAAGTAACACAGGAATTACATGCTTCTTTAATTTCTGACAAAGTAATATCTTTTAAACATTTTCGGCCGTTACCGCAGTATTTGCTGCCGAAATAGCTTTGATATCTGTAACTGTTGCGATAAACCAAACCCCGGCGCATAAAATCATGCAGAGGCTGAACCAAATTACTGAAAATTTCCACGCATAATGTATCAGAAAAATTTGTAGAAATTTGAGAACCATTGCCGTTTCTGGTTATGCCGTTAAGCATAAAATCAATATATATCATTGGGAAATCACCGGTTTGGCGGTTTTGATTTGTAGCATATATCCCAACAACATTTCCGGCTCCGTCATTCAGATAATCTCCATTTATGCTCCAGTGATTAGGAACTATTCCGGCTGCCAAAACTAAGTCATTGATATAAACTTGAGCCGATGGTTTGGTTAAAACGCTTTTTACTATATTATCTTTCTGCTCCAAAAGTCCTATAATTACCATATTATATTCACTGATAAGCTTATTAACCTTATATTTGTTCATCGCTTTGGAATAACCGGCAATCCCACCGACAGACAGCACTGCGATAATCGTCAGAACTCCCAGCATTTCTATCATGCTGCGACCGGATTGCAACACTCTCTTATAGTCATCCTTGGCTTTGAGCGTCAGCTCATTCGCCGAGTGAGGGGTATTAAAAACATTGCAACAAGCACCAAGCCAGCGTCCCCAGCACCCGTCATTGCCGGATTTATTCCGGCAATCTTGGCTGAACCGGTACTTATGCAATAATAAGGCAAATTTATTGACTAGGTTAATCACTCGCTGCACCAAGATCACCGGAACACGTCCGGTGATGACGGAGAATAGACGAAAGGCCGTACTATTTCCTTCTGCAAATTTATTGTTATTTTTCAAATTCTTATACATATTTCTAACTCCGTAAATTGTTATAAAAAAACAAAACCCGCTGAAAATAGCGGGCGGATGTTAGCAAACCGTATATCATCAAACGGCTCGGCTTATTCAGCACATAGCCTTATTTAGCCGACATCCGCTCTAAGCGAAAATCGGCATATAAAATTTAAGTCGTTTATGCGCAACGACTGATGATAAAAGGGTTGCTACGCCCTAAAAATACTATTGTATTTTCAAAATTATAATATTGGTAAAAAAAATTTTTGTAAAGTTTTTTTATTTACTTGTTTAGATATGCAAAAAAGGTTTGGATTTAACTCCAAACCTTTTTCATAAATTCACGGTGCGTCATCAAATAAGCCATCCCGCCAAAGCAAAAGCCGATGATAAGAATAGCACTGGCTTTAGTGACATAGCCGATTCCATCGTGTGAATATATATGTCCTTGTGCAAACAAAATATATTCATCCAACAATATCAGATTTACCGCCACAAAGCATACATCGCTTAAAAAGCGCAATTTTCCGCTTCTTTTTCTGGTTAAAGTCTGCTTGAACAAATAAATTGCTCCGGCCAACAGCATCAGTGTAATAAAACTCCAGACCCCATAAACATAGGTTTTGAAATCAACTACTGTAGACCAAAAGTACACCAAGCAAGATACTATTGTTCCCAAAAACACAAAAGCCTTAATCCAACGAATTGGCAATTCAAAATTAAAAATACGCATAACAATAAGATTTAATAATTAAACTTTATCTTTATATTGCTCCATTTTGACTTTTTTGTCAAGTTTAATCATCATTTATAATGCAAAAGAAAACTCCGGCGCTGGGACGGAGTTTAGTTTTTTGAGGTTAAACTTTATATAATAACTTTAAGCAACTTTAGTGCCGCTGTTTTTCTTTTCGGCATCTAAAAAGCCCAGTTTTTCTTGAATTTCCCAAATCACGCGCAAAGCCGCCAAAGCCTGTTCGCCGCCAACACGCGGAGTTGCTTCACCGTTCACGCATTTTACAAAGTGAGCCAATTCAGCTTGCAAAGGCTGATTTGTCGGGATAAACAGCTGTTCCACGCTGCCTTTTAATCCGTAATTCATCCAATCCGGAATTTCTTCTTGGTTTACGTATGGCATACGGCCTTGAGTATGCACATTGATAGATTGGTTGATAAAGTCCATATCAATATAGTTGGTATCGGTGGTTACGGTCAAAGTGCGCACGCGTGATTGAGTAATGCGGCTGGCGGTCAAGTTAGCCGTAGCACCACTTTCAAATTCCAGCAGAGCGGTAATATAGTCTTTGCCGAGCGGGCTTTCTTTTGTTTTTACCGAAGCCGCCTGCACATTGATTACCGGAGATTTCATCAAAGACTGCACAACTTCCACATCATGAATCATCAAATCCATAGAAACATCAACATCGGTAATGCGTCCGCTGGCCGCCGACATACGCTGAGCCGTCATAGAGCGAATTTTAGAAGTATCCGAAAGCAATTTGCCCATTTGTTCAACTGCAGGGTTAAAGCGCTCAATATGTCCCACCATCAAAACCACATTGTTGTTTTTTGCGGCGTTAATCAGGCGCATGCAGCCTTCTTCGGTAGTAGCCAAAGGTTTTTCCATCATGCAGTGAATGCCGTGATTCATAAAAAATTCGCCCACATCGGCGTGAGTAACCGAAGTTGTTACAACGCTTACCGCGTCAACATTGGCGGCAACTTCTTCCATAGATGAAAAAGCCTTAATTCCGTATGTTTCGGCAGCGGCTTTGGCGGCTTCCGGAAATACATCGTACACACCGACAAGCTCTACGCCTTGCAGATTTTTATAAGTTTTCAGGTGGTTTTTACCCATCATACCGGCGCCGATTACGGCAACCTTAACAGTCTTAGTCATTGAAAATCCTTATTATTTAGCTAATTACAAGTTTTATTTGCGTATTTTATAACACAAGAACCGTGAAAATGCTTTTAACAATATGTTACAGATTGTTACAGTCTCCTATATATAATAAAGTAAACAAGGCTAAAAGGCTATTGACGTTTGCTGAAAATGGTTATAAATTAAGTTATCAAAAATCTAAAGAAGAGTGAAAAATGACGTTTGTTTCTGCATATATATTTCGAATTATCCCTTAGGGGATTGTACGTCTTTTTACATAAAAAATTTTCTAAAATCAAACACTTAAATAATCAATTTTTGACAGGTATAAAATTATGACAAAGTACTATGCTGATGTGAAAGCAAAGCCGGATTTTGTAGCGCTTGAAAAAGAAGTGCTGAAGTTCTGGGAAGAAGATAAAACTTTTGAAAAGTCTGTGCATAACCGTGACGGCGCAGCGGAATTTGTTTTTTATGACGGTCCTCCGTTTGCCAACGGCACTCCGCACTACGGACATATTATGGTGTCGTATGTAAAAGACGTGGTGGCGCGTTTTCAGACTATGGACGGTAAAAAAGTTGAACGCCGCTTGGGCTGGGACTGCCACGGCTTGCCGGCGGAAATGGCGGCTGAAAAACAGCTGGGTGTTTCCGGACGCAAGCAAATTGAAGCTTACGGCGTGGAAAAATTCAACAACTTCTGCCGCTCCGACGTGCTGAAATATTCCGGAATCTGGGTAGAGCTTTTCAAACGCATCGGCCGCTGGGTAGACTTTAATCATGATTACAAAACCATGAATCTGCCATTTATGGAAAGCGTTATTCATAACTTTAAAGAATTGTATGACAAAGGTTTGGTTTATGAAGATTACCGCGTTTTGCCGTACTCCTGGGCGGCGGAAACTCCGCTTTCCAACTTTGAGGTAAACTTGGGCTATAAAGACAAAACCGACACGGCGATTACTGTTATGTTTAAGCTGGAAACCGGTCAAAAAATTTTAGTTTGGACCACAACGCCGTGGACTTTGCCGTCTAACCTGATGCTGGCCGTGGGCAAAGATATTGACTATGCGGTTATGGAAGAAGACGGACAGCAATATATTTTGGCGGAAGCGCGTTTGGGCAGCTATAAAAAACAGCTGGAACACGCCGTGCCGGTTAAAAAAATCAAAGGTTCTGAATTGCTGGGCTTGAGCTATGAGCCGATGTTCCCTTATTTCCAAAATCTTAAAGAAAAAGGCGCGTTTAAAGTTTTGAGCGGCGAGTTTGTTTCTACCGAAGACGGTACCGGCGTTGTGCATATCGCTCCGGGTTTCGGTCAGGACGACTTTGAAGCCTGCCGCGCCTATGACGAAAACTTTCCGGTGGTTTGTCCGGTTGACGAAGCCGGCAAGTTTACCGCCGAAGTTCCGGATTATGAAGGCAAGCAGGTGTTTGAAACCAACGAGCCGATTTTGGCTTGGCTGAAAGCCAACGGTATTTTGGTTAAAAAAGAACAATACACCCACACATATCCGTTCTGCTGGCGCACCGATACTCCGCTGATTTATAAAGCGATGAGTTCTTGGTTTGTGAAAGTTACCGATTTCCGCGATGAAATGGTGCAATTAAACCAGCAAATCAACTGGATTCCGGGACATATTAAAGACGGCCGTTTCGGCAAGTGGCTGGAGGGAGCCCGCGACTGGTCAATTTCCCGCAACCGTTTCTGGGGTACGCCGATTCCGGTTTGGAAATCCGATAATCCGGCTTTCCCGAGAACTGATGTATTCGGTTCCGTTGCCGAAATTAAAGCCGCTACCGGTATTGAAGTAGACAATCTGCACAAGCCGTATATTGATGATGTGGTATATCCGAATCCGGATGATCCGAGCGGCAAAACCATGATGCGCCGCGTCAGCGATGTGTTTGACTGCTGGTTTGAATCCGGCTCTATGCCGTATGCGCAAATTCACTATCCGTTTGAAAATAAAGAATGGTTTGAAAATCATTTTCCGGCGGACTTTATTGTGGAAGCTATTGACCAAACCCGCGGCTGGTTCTATACCTTGACGGTGCTGTCAACTGCTTTGCACCATAAACCGGCGTTTAAAAACTGTATCTGCACCGGTTTGCTGATGGCCGAGGGCGGACAGAAGCTCTCCAAGCGTTTGAAGAATTATCCTGATCCGAATGAAATTTTGGATTCTATCGGTTCAGACGCTTTGCGCTGGTTCTTGGTATCTTCTCCGGTTCTGAAAGGCGGCAACGTGGCTGTGGATAAAGAGGGCAAGGAAATTGCCAAAGCTTCCCGCGCGGCAATGATTCCGCTCTGGAACGCTTTTTATTTCTTCACTTTGTACGCCAATGCCGAAGATTACAAGGCTAAAGAAATTTATTCTTCAAGCGAAGCTATTGACAACTACATCCTTTCTAAGTTAAAGAATTTGGCCGTTGCGGTTAAGAAAAATTTGGAAACATACGAAGTTGCCGACGCTTGCGCTAAAGTTTCCGACTTTATGGAAATTTTGAACAACTGGTATATCCGCCGTACCCGCGACCGTTTCTGGGAAGGCGAACACAATGCGTTTGATACTTTGTACACCGTTTTGGTAAACGTCAGCAAAATTGCCGCTCCTTTAATGCCGTTTATTTGCGAATACGTTTACAAAACTTTGACTAAAGGCGAGTCTGTGCATTTATGCGATTATCCGAAGCTTGAAGAAATTAAGGCCGATGACGCTTTGATGGCGGATATGGATTTTGTGCAAGATCTGTGCTCAACCGGTAAATTTATCCGTGAAGAGAAAAACTTGCGCAACCGTTTGCCGTTGGCTTCTATGACTTTAATCGGCGCTAAACTTTCGCCGGCATATCAAGAAATTGTTAAAGACGAACTGAACGTAAAAGAAGTTAAGTTTGACGACAATTTGGATAATTACGCCAGCAAGAAAGTTTATTTATACACCCCGCTTTTGGGTAAAACCTTGGGCAAAAATATGGGCGCGGTGATGGCTGCTTATAAGCAAGGTCAATGGACTTTGAATGCAGACGGCACGCTTTCTATCGGCGGACAGACCTTAACTCCGGATTTGTTTGAAGTTCGTTTGGAAATGAAAGACGGCGTTGCCGGTCAGGCGTTTGACAGCAACAAGGCGGTTTTGACTTTAGATACGGTTGTAACCGACAGTCTGAAACGCGAGGGCATGGCGCGCGACTTTGTGCGTTTAATCCAGACTTTGCGTAAAGACAAGGATTTCAACATTTCCGACCGCATTGAGCTGCATTACCAAACTGCAAATGCAGAATTAGCCAAAGCCTTGGCGGAAAATGAAAAATATATTTCCGAGCAAGTGCTGGCGGTTAAGGTTGAACCAATCTGCACCAGCGGCAGCGAAGCCGATATTGAGGGCGGTTTGGTTGTTTATGACGCCTTTAAGCATTGCGCTTAAAAATTTGCTTTTAGTAGTGAAAGAGGGCTGTGTTTGCAGCCCTTTTTTCTTATTCAAAAAATAATCTTTACTTTTTTGACATTTACTTATAACATTGAAAATGGACGGGCGATAGTCTGTCTGGGGTGTGGTAGCCTCTTTTCTATGCGTCTCTATAACAGACGTTAATCAAGTATATCTTCTAGCGAAAGCTGGAAGGTAGCAAAATATGTTATATCTATAACTAATATGCTACACTATACTCATAGAAAATAGCTTACCAACTTCCAGCTGCTTCATCAGCAGCTTTTTTGTTGTTATTTCAAGAAGAAAGGAAGTTGTAATGATATTAAAAATTGGGAAAATAAAATTAACAGACAGTAATACCTCTCGTCTGTTCTCCGTCATTACCAGATTTATTCCGGTAATCTTGGTGCAACAAGTGACTCGCCTAGTCAATAAATTTGCCTTATTATTGCATAAGTATCGGTTCAACCAAGATTGCCGGAACGCATCCGGCAATGACGGTAAAAGACGAGGGTTTAGTATTTGTTGCAAGTTTTTTAATGCCTCTACTATCAACGTCATGCTTGCGTGTGAGCATAGCGAACTACCGCGAGCATCCAGGAATATAATGGCAATATTATTAAATGCAGCAAACAGCATTTCCTCTCGTTTTCTAATCGTCATTACCGGATTTATTCCGGTAATCTTGGTGCAGCAAATGACTAACATAGTCAATACATTAGCCTTATTATTTAAAAGGAGTTTGTTGAGCCAAGATTGCCGGAACGCGTCCGGCAATGACGATAAAAGACGATGGCTTAATATTTGTTGCAAGTTCTTTAAATACCCCTCACCCGACACTAACGTGTCGACCTCTCCCGCAGGGGGCGAGGTTTTAAAACAAGTTCTTCTTCCGCAATGTGCACCAGATGCGACGGGATTTTTAAGCGACGTGTACAAAAGAGGTACACGAGCGCGAAAATTCCTAGCAGATGGCGTGCAGGGCGGACGAAGCATGATTGAAATGCTTGGCGTATTAGCCATAATCGCTGTGCTGTCTGTCGGAGGAATTGCCGGATACTCAAAAGCTATGGAAAAGTATAAATTAAATAAAGTGACAGAGCAATATTCCTACTTATTTCAAGGACTAATAGAACACGGCGACAGCTTAAGATTATCCGGTCCAGAAGATAAGTTCTTAACAAATATTGTCACCGCATTAAATCTGGTTCCGACTTCATGGACGCTGAATTCCAATAATCTTTCTTTTATAGATGACTATGGAAATAACGTTGATATTATAACCAGAAACAAAGAATTTGTATTTAATTTAGGTTTTAGAAATGCTAAATTAAATACAAAAACCTGCGAGGCTTTTTTCCAAAATGTTTTTCAGCCGCTGCATGCTTATATGACCCGAATACATTTTTATGATATGAAAGGCGTTAATCAACAATATATGTATTATGGCGACACAATGTGCAGTAACGGCAGATTATGTCTGCGAGATATGACGGTTTCAGATATTCATAAAGCCTGCGGATATTGCAGTATCAAAGAAGGAAGCGGTTGCTTTGTAGTTATTTATTTTTGAAGATAAATATGGGTATTCATAGTTTTGTTTTCTGGTTAATATGTTTATATTTGCAATTTTTGATTTTTACGATATACTTTATAATAATATATTTTAATGTTTCTGCAGCGGTATAATTTTTTAATGAAAGGTATTATTAATATGAAATTACAAGGTGCTGAATTTGAAGAATTAGTTAAGAATATTTTGTTATCTGTGGGGTATACCGCATCATCAGAATATAAAATAGGTGCTAGAAGATATGATATTGTTGCTAATAAGGATGAAACAACTTATTATATTGAATGTAAACTTTCTACTCAAGGTGTTTTATCTTATATACAAAAAACATATAACTCAGATCAGAAACCATCTGTACAAGGACAATATGTTATTGTTTTACCGTTTAAAGATGAAGTTATGAAAACTTTAACAGGGGCTTGGTATTGTGGAAAAGATTTTCCAGACTATAAAATTTGGGATATATCAGATTTGCAGAAAATGTTGGAACAAACTTATGAAAAAGCACAAAATCGTGAACAAGAAAGAATCAAAATTCTTTTTAATCAATTAAAAGATTTTACTAACAATTATTACAATACAAACATTATTAGTGAAATTATTTATCCTTTGAGTAAAGAAGTTGTTAAAAAGTTCTATAATGAATTTAAAAACAGCCGTCATTCTATAAAATGGCGGAAATTTGAAGAGTTTATGGTAAAATTTGTTGAATTTTATTTTAGTGGATATATTGGAAAGCTTAAAACTCAAAAGACCTCAGAAGGTGGATTAAATAGATATGATGCCATTGCGCCTATTTCAATTGGAGAAAACAACAGCTATTTCTTAGATATTGTCAAGAATTGTTTTAATTGTAGATATATTATATTTGAGGCAAAATGTTATAGTGAACAAATTACTCAAAACGAAATTTGGCGTACAAGTAAATATCTACATAAATCAGCACTTAGAAGTGTTGCTATAATTATAACAAATTCTAAATGTGACAAACATTGCAAATCTATTCAATATGGATTACTTAGGGAACAAGGTAAATTGATTATTGTTCTTGAAAAAAATGATATAAAGACCATATTGGATACTGAAGAATTGGATACTAAAGAAAATATTATTGATAGTGTTTTAAAACAAAAGATTGATGAACTAATGATGACATTAAATGCTTGATAATAGTCAGAAAATTTTCTGACTATTATCAAATTTTTACACAAAAAATCCCCTGCACTTTCAGTTGTGCAAGGGATTTTTTTTATTTACTCAAAAGGCGGAACAAGATAGCTGTTTTGCACGATTCTATAAAAATCAGCGCGCTTTTGCAAATACTTGCTGCGCTCGGCCGACGGTTCTTGCGGCATATTTTCCAGCTGCTGTACAACCTTATTCAAACCATTGCGAGAAGCAGCAATCAGCTTAACAAATTTTGCCGCCGCCGGGACTTCTGAAAAGTCATCAACAAACTCCACCGTATACAAAAACTTTCGGCTATACACCAAAAAGTCCGGACAGGAATCCAATAAACAGCCCACATTCAAACGCTTGATATAAACGTTGGCAAAAAACTGTTCATCCGCATGCACGTTTATTATGCACATTTCTGACGGATCCACATATACCGAAGCTTCGGTCAGCGGTTCATAATCCTCGTCTTCTGCGGCTTTTTGCTTGTCTGCTTTCCACATATTATAAGCCGCGTGCATATATTCATGCACATTGGCAAACAAGCTGCTTTGCGGCAAAAAATCGCGCGCCAGATTAACTCTGTCGTCAAAATAAGGCGAATGATAAGCAAAAGCCAAACATTTGCGCTCATCCTCAAGCAATTTTGTTTCCGTAGTTTTGGAAACCTTCAGAGCCTGCAAAAAGCCTTCATATCCTGCAGTGTTGATATATTCATCCAAAATATCTCTGAACTTATAGCTATCAACGCTTGCCGTTAATTTGCGGTCATACAGGCATTCTAAAGTCAGCAGCAGATTGCGCTTCAGTTTACTTTCTTTCTCTTTTATCGAGTCAAAAATAGTCTTATAGCGCAAATCCAAAGAATCAAGCAAAGCTTTTATTGCATTATTCGGCCAAGCCATAAGCCAGCAATAAGCCGTAATAATAGAATCCAGCGCCAATGTTTGTTCAATGGCAACTTTGCAAACTCTTGACACCAGCGTGACAAAATCATATTGCCAAGGTATCGGTTTATAATAACGTATAATATCAATACCTACCGCCATGTTCTCATAGCCGGAATCGACTTCTTCGGCCAAATTCCAGATATTCTCCAAATCATCAGTGCTGTCGCCGAATTTGAGGCAAACCGTCACATCGTATGACTTTTCCTGCAAATCAGACAAAAGCAAACCGCGCCGCTGCATAAACATTGTCAAAAAAATGTATTGCCACAGCCAATCCTTTTGAAGCAGATGCTTCTTCAAATAGTCCTTGTTCATAATGATAAGTATAAAATAATGAAACAATAAAAATACTAACTGTATTTTTATTGTTTCACACAAAGTAATTTTTGTCAAGCTGCCGGAGATATTTTTTTACGGATAAATTCCGTCAATTCTTCCGGATTATCCCATACAACCGCCACTTCAAGCACTTTTATTTCTTTTTGCAAAAGATGCGGAATTTTGACATAATCTTTGCTGGTAGTATAAACTTCGGCTTTCAGCGCCTTGGCTTTTTCCAAAATTTTTTCCAACTCTTCACGGCTATAAAAATGATGATCCGGAAAATCTATGGCCTCGGTAATATTAAATCCCTGCTGGCTCAAAGTATGATAAAATTTCTGCGGATGGCCGATGCCGGCAAACGCCACAACATTCGGATTTTCAATATTGCAGGTCTGCACCGCTTCGGTATGGCCGAAAAACACCGGCAACCCGCTTCTTTCCGCCAGATTATGCTTATCTTTTCCCAAAATAATCAAAGCATCGGCTCGCTTGATACCGTCAGCAAACGTTTCGCGCAGCGGTCCGGCCGGAATAATTTTGCCGTTGCCGATACCGTAAGTTCCGTCAAAAACCAAAAATGATAAATCTTTGCAAAGTGTCGGATTTTGAAAACCGTCATCCATAATGATAACATCGGCGCCGTTTTTTACAGCCAATTCCGCACCGGCAAATCTGTCGGCATTTACCACTACCGGCGCCTGCTGAGACAGCAGCAGCGGCTCATCGCCCACCTCTGCGGCAGAATGTTTTTTGTTATTGACAATCACATTTTGCAGCTGCCCGCCGTAACCGCGCGTCACAAAATACGGATGATACATTTCAATCCCCAAAAGCTTGGCGATAGAAATAGAAACCGGTGTTTTGCCGGTGCCTCCGGCCGTGATATTTCCTACGCAGATTACCGGAACATCGGCCTTTTTAGGCTTTATCAATTTCAGGCGCGCCTGCGTCAAGCTGCCGTAAACCCAGCCTATCGGAGCTAAGAGTTTGGAAACAAGAGAATTAGACTGCCAGTATTTAGGTGTTTTCATTTTCCATATATCCTTGAATTTTTTCGGCAATACCATCCAAAACTTTGGCTTCGCTGGTCGCCCAGTTATAGGCCAAACTGCGCTTTGCCTCCAAAAGTTCCTTATTGCTTAAAAGCTGATCAACCATATCTATCAAATCAACCGTTTCATCTACCTGAATAATTCCATCGGCGCGTCTGGCGCGGTTCATGGCATCAGTAAAATTGTGCATGTGCGGCCCGACAATCACGGCATCGCGGCAGCGCGAAGGCTCCATAAAATTCTGCCCGCCGTGCGGAATAAGCGAACCGCCGATAAAAACAATCGGGCAAAGCTCATACCAAATTCCCATTTCTCCGATAGTGTCGGCAATGTACACTTCTGTTTCCGGCGTGATTTTTTCATTGGCCGAACGCAAAGCCGTATTCAGCTGATATTTTTCCCTTAAAGCATTTTGAATTTCCACACCTCGGTTAGGATGCCGCGGCGCAATTATAGTCAATAAGCCGCTATGCTTTGCCACCAGCTCTTTCAGATGACGGCCGATTTTGACTTCTTCATCGCTATGGGTCGAACTGGCAAGCCACACCGGACGTTCGCCGATTTCATCCTGAATTTCTTTCTTTTTTTCTTCATCCACCGGAATTGGCAGGCCTGCATATTTCAAATTGCCCAGACACATGGCATCTTTAGCTCCCAAAGCCCGCAGACGATAGGCGTCTTCCTCGGACTGCCCCAAGCAAGCCGTAAAGCAATCCAGCAGCTCTTTAATCACAAAATCAAATTGCTGCCAGCGCTTGAATGATTTGTTGGAAATTCGTCCGTTTATCAAAATCAGCGGAATATTACGGCGTTTAATGGTTGAAAGCATAGCCGGCCAAAATTCGGATTCAAACCAAAGGGCGATTGTCGGCTGCCAATGGCGTACAAAACGGGCAGCAAATACCGGGTTGTCTATCGGCAAATATTGGTGGAAAGCCCGTTCCGGCAAACGCTTAGCCATAACTTCGGCCGAAGTGGTGGTGCCGGTTGTTACCATAACATGTGCATCCGGATAAATTTCCAGCAAACGGTTAATCAGCGGCAGCATAGAAATAGACTCGCCGACAGACGCTCCGTGCAGCCAAATCAATCTGCCGTCCGGACGTGGTTTAGTCGGCCGCCCCACTCTTTCATTAAAACGTTTAACATCCTCTTTGCCCATTTTTTTGCGCTTTTCAATATAGCGGCGGATAACAATCGGGTAAAGAGTGCGAACCAAAGTATTGTAAATTCCGATAAACATTTATTTTCCTTCTGCTTGTTTTTGTTCGGCCTGCAGCTGTTTGCGGCTTTTCTTGGCGACTGTGCCCTGCGGAATATACGGAACACCCATTTCACGGTCAAGCTTCCAAGTCAGCTCATTTAAGGTTGTTTCAATTTGCAGGCGATACTTTTCCAGCTCTTCCGCCGTTGCTTCCGCCGGAATAAAAAACGGCTCGGTAATACTGTACATTCCGCGCTGAAAAGGCAATGGCACCAGCATTCTGTCCCAGCTTTTTTCAATCACTTTAGCACCGGCAATGCTATACGTTATGCCCACAATCGGCTTGCCTGACTTTTGAGCATAAAACAGCGGGCTCATAGTCAGCTTCATCCCCGGGCCGCGCGGACCGTCCGGAATAATGGCAATACTGTTATTCTGCTGCAGATTGCGCATAAGCTCCAAGGCTGCTTCGGTAGAATTTTTATTAGACGAGCCGCTGATGTTTCCGATACCGAACTTTTTTAAAATATTCACAATCAGCCTACCGTCACGGTGCGGAGAAACCAACGCATTCAGCGGACGGGATTTATTCCAAAAATAAGGCATTTCCAAAGTTCTGCCGTGCCAGCCGATTACAATCATACTGCCGTATTTATCCAGCAGCTCGTATGTTTCTTTCACGCCGCTGACCTGCCAGCGTGTCGTCAGACCGACAAACTTCAAATAATAATAGGCAACACTTCCAATAATGGCCTCGCCTGTTTCTGATTTTAATAAATTTTTGAGCCAATCTTTCATTTTTCTTAATTATATTCCGTTTTTTGACTTTATTTAATTCATCATACAGACTTTTTTCTTAAATACAATCTGAAAAACCAAAATATTAGGTGTTTTTTTAATCTTTTTTATGCTTTAATATTTTTAACAGAAAGGAACAAAATGAATAAACGTTGTCTAAAACCCGCTCAGTTGAAAATTGAATTGGAAAAATGCCTGCATTGTGCGGCCAAACCTTGTATGAAGGCCTGCCCTGTGCATTGCTCGCCCTGTGATTTTATCGCTGCGGCTAAAGCCGGAGAATGGCAGAAAGCAGCCGAACTGATTGAAAGTCAAAATCCTCTGGCGCAAAGCTGCGGGCTGATTTGTCCGGATAAATTCTGTCAAAAAGCCTGCATCCGCGCAAATCTGGATAAAGCCATAAAAATTCCGGCCGTACAGGCGGCGATTATGCAAAAAGCCCGTGCGGAAAAAACAGCAGTTCCGGCTGCCGCCCCGGCAAACAGCAAAAAAATAGCCGTAATCGGCTCCGGACCAGCGGGAATCGGTGCAGCAGCGATATTATTGGAACACGGTTATGAAGTTACTGTTTTTGAAAAAAGCGGCAAAATCGGCGGAGCGCTGAATTTAATTCCGGCCGAACGCCTGCCGCGGGAAGTTATTGCCGCCGATTGGCAAAAATTTGTCGATAATTCGCATTTGAGGATAAAGCTTAAAAATCCTGTCAACAGCTATGAAGATTTATTAAACCAAGGCTTTAGCGGCGTGATTGCCGCTGTAGGCGAACAAACCTGCCGTACTCTTAACGTTGAAGGCGAAGAATTTTGCGTTTCATACATTGATTATTTAAGCAACCCGCAAAAATACGCAGCCGGCGGAAATGTTGCTGTTGTCGGCGGTGGCGAAGTGGCGCTTGACTGCGCTTTGACGGCTAAGCGTTTAGGCGGGACGGTGGAAATGTTTGTACGCCGAGGCTTGAGCAATATGCGAATGGGATTAGATGATTACGCCGAGCTTATTGACAATGAAATCAATGTCACAACAATGACCCGAGTCAGCAAAATACGGCAAGAAAACGCTTTATTAACTGCCTACACCATTAAAACCCGCTTTAATTCTGCCGGAAAGTTAGAAGACATTCCAAACACAGAAACAGCCCGTCCGGATTTTGCTTTGATTATTTTAGCGCTGGGCAGCAGCTGTAAAGAAGAAAAGCTGAACAATCCGCTGATTATTTACGCCGGAGATTGCGTCAACGGAGGCTCAACAGCCGTAGAAGCCGTGGCTTCCGGCAAAGCGGCGGCGCAAAAACTGCTGGAGCAACTCGCTTAGTCCACCGGACCGGTTTCACGCAAATGCTGTTTAATGGCGCCCATTTTCCAGCGCATTGTATCTTTGCTGAATTTGTTGATATAAAAGAAGTAGCCGGCCGTAACAAATAAGCCTGCTGCCGTCCAAGAAATAGCGCTGGCATAGAATATACCGGTATAGCCCATAACTTTTGCCAGATAGATTGCGGCAAAAATACGGGTTGAAAGCTCAATAAGGCTGGAGATAAACGGCACAATCGGCTTGCCCATACCCTGCACGGTGTTGCGGAACACAAAAATCAAGCCCAAGAAAAAGTAAAACTGCGTGCTGATAACCAAATATTCCTTGCCGATTCGCAAAATATCGCTGTTGCCGTCATTAACAAAAATACCAATCATATTTTCGCCGACTTCGCGCATTAAAATAAAGCCGAAAATGCTTAGTCCGGTAGAAATTAAAAAGGCATATTTTGCCCCGCGGCGAATACGTGAAAGCAGGCTGGCTCCCCAATTCTGCGCCGAAAAAGTCGCCATAGCCAAACCGATTGCCATAAGCGGCTGAGTTGCCACCTGTTCAATACGCAGAGCTGCGGCAAAAGCAGCAATAACCGAAGGTCCGAAAGAGTTGCAGACGCCTTGCACAATCAAAATACTGAAAGACAAAATAGAAAATTGCAAAGCCATCGGCACAGCGATATTCAAGTGATCGCGCATAACCTGCCAGCTGAATTTCATAAAACGGCGATTCAAACGCAGCAGCGGAAATTTATTCCACATATAACCATAGCATAAAATAACCGAAATAGTATTTGCCACCAGCGTTCCCAGAGCCGAACCGACAACGCCCCACTTAAAATTATTGATAAAAACAAAGTTCAGCACAATATTTATAAGTGAAGAAAATACCAAAAAATAAAGCGGAGTTTTACTGTCGCCCAAAGCCCGGATAAAACCGGACAGCAAGTTAAAAGTAATAATCATCACGGCGCTTAACGAAAGCACAAACATAAATTTATAAGCATCGTCAAAAATTTCGGCCGGAACATTCATCAGATGCAGCAGCGGTTTCAGGCTGAATATCAGCCCCAGCGTCATAATAACGCTCAGCGCCAAAGCGGCCACCAAACTATGAAATACGGAATATTGCACGCCATCGTCATCATGCGCGCCGAATCTTTGCGCCGTAACCACCGTCAAGCCGCCGGTAAAACCGAAAGCTATCATCAAAAACACCATATATATAGGAGCCGAGCTGCCGACCGCCGCCAGAGTTTCCGTCCCCAGCAGACGCCCCACAATAACCATATCCGAAATTTGATATATTTGTAAAAAGAGGTTTCCCAACAGCAGCGGAATTGCAAATTTAATAATTAAAGTCAGCGGATTACCGGTTGTTAAATCATTTGTCATCTTTTCTACCTCTTTTTATTTTATCTAATCTTTTTTAAACACGCGTGTGTTATAACGCACAAATTTTAAATGTAAAGAGATAAAATAAGAATTTTTTCACAAGAAATCAGTTTTCATATCAAAAAATATTTAAGACGTTTTTTAAGATATAACAAGCGGTTAAGTTACACCATCTGCAAAAAAATAAAAAAAATTGAAAAAAGTGCTTGCTTTTTGAATTTTTAGCGTGTATAAACATTTTTGTTGATGAGATGGGCGCTTAGCTCAGCTGGAAGAGCATCTCGTTTACACCGAGAGGGTCGGGAGTTCGAGCCTCTCAGCGCCCACCACTTAAATAGCTGCCGAAAGGCAGTTTTTTTTTGTTTATAAAAACAATTTTGAAAAAATCTCTTGCATTTACAAGAGATAGTCTGTATAACCTCTAACAGACAAACTTTTAATTAAAAGGTATATAAAATGGCAAGAGTTACTGTTGAAGACTGTATTGATAAAATTCCTAACCGCTATGATTTGGTAATGGTTGCGGCTCAGCGCGCCCGCGATATTGCTGCCGGTTCTCCGCTTTGCGTTGAAAGAGACAATGATAAAAACTCCGTTGTTGCTTTGCGTGAAATCGCCGAAAATAAAGTCAGCATTGAAGACTTGCAGAAATCTTTGGTTATGGGTCAGCAGAAATATGTTGAAGTTGAAGAGCCGGAAGATGAAGAAGTTGAAATTCTGGCTGCCGAAAAAGAATTGGCTGATATGGACGGACAATTCTCCAGCGATATGATCAGCGATGAAGATTTAAATGATACTATGCAGGTTCACGGCGGTGATGACGATGATGACTTAAATCTCGATTCGGATACAGCCGACATTGATTTTGATGACGATGCCGATTTGGGCGATGACGCGCTTGATGACAGCATCGGAGATGATGACGATTTATAATCTTCATCCAAAAAATTAACATTTCATAAAGCAAAACGTATTATATATTATGTATGTTTTGCTTTTTTTGTATTTAGAAACAGGATAACGCTCGATGTTAAGACAGTATGAACTTGTTGATTTAGTAAAATCTTACGACCCTTACGCCGATGAGGACGCTTTAAACCGCGCTTATGTTTTCGCCCTGAAAAAACACGGCTCGCAGCTGCGTACTTCCGGCGATCCATACTATTCTCACCCGATTGAAGTAGCCGGTATCCTGACAAAATTCAAACTGGACAGCGCCTCTATTATCGCCGCTTTGCTGCATGACACGGTGGAAGACACCGACACCACGCTTGATGAAATCCGCAATTTATTCGGCGACCAAGTAGCGCAGCTGGTGGACGGTTTAACAAAATTAGCCATGATTGAGCAAAAATCCGGCTCCAGCAAGCAAGCCGAAAATTTCCGCAAGCTGCTTTTGGCAATGTCGGAAGATATCCGCGTGCTGCTGATAAAACTTGCCGACCGTCTGCACAATATGCGCACCCTGCACTTCTGCCCGCCGGAAAAACGCGCCCGCATTGCCAAAGAAACTTTGGATATTTACGCGCCTTTGGCCGAGCGCATCGGTATGCAGGAAGTCAAAGAAGAAATGGACGAAATCGCTTTTGCCGAACTCTATAAAGATGCGCATGACTCTATTGTCGCCCGCCTGAACTTTTTACGCGAGCAAGGCAGCGACATTGTACCGAAGATTATTAAGCAGCTGGAACAAGATATGGCGGACAACGGCGTACATTGCACCATTACCGGACGTGAAAAGTCCCCGTATTCAATTTGGCGCAAAATGCAGCTGAAAAACGCCTCTTTCGAGCAGCTTTCCGACATTATGGCGTTTCGGATCTGCGTTGACACCGTGGCGGACTGCTATCAGGCCTTGGGTATTATTCACAGCAAATATCACATGGTGCCGCGCCGTTTCAAAGACTATATTTCCACTCCTAAGCCGAACGGTTATCAATCTTTGCACACCGGCGTAATCGGTCCGTATGACGTGCGTATTGAAGTGCAAATCCGCACTTATGAAATGCACGAAGTCAACGAGAAAGGCGTGGCCGCGCACTGGGCGTATAAACAAGGACAGCGCACCGAAGGCAAAAACTTCCGCTGGATTCGCGAGCTGCTGGAAATTTTGGATCAAGCGCAAAATCCGGACGAGTTTTTGGAAAACACCAAGCTGGAGATGTATAACGACCAAGTTTTCTGCTTTACGCCTAAAGGCGACTTAATCGGCCTGCCCGTCGGTTCTACCCCGGTTGACTTTGCCTATGCCGTGCACTCTAATGTGGGCGACACCTGCGTCGGCGCTAAAATCAACGGCGAAATCAAACCGCTGCGGACGATTCTGCAAAACGGCGATCAGGTGGAAGTTTTAACGGCGAAAAATCAGCATCCGTCGTTGGAATGGGATAGATTTGTGGTTACCGGCAAAGCCAAAGCCGCCATCCGCCGCTATGTTCGTATCAATAAGCGCGAGCAGTTTATCACGCTCGGCAAAGAAATTTTGGAAAAATTATTCAAGCAGGAAGAACAAGAATTTACGGAAAAAGGCTTGGTCAATGTACTTTCCAACTTTGAGGCGGAAACTGTTGACGATATTTATGCCAAAGTCGGCGAAGGTTTGGTTACCGGCTGGGACGTTCTGCGCGCCGTGCACCCTGCTTATAAGCAATCCAAGCTCGAAAAAATGGTAAGTTCCATCAAATTGCCGGTTTTCAAAAAAGAGCAAGCTAAAAAAGACGCCCTCAAAATACGCGGTCTGATTGACGGCATGGCGGTGCATTTTGCCGGCTGCTGCCACCCTGTTCCGGGCGATAGAATTGTCGGTATTGTCACCACCGGCAAAGGCGTGACTGTCCACACTCTCGACTGTCCGTCACTCAAAAATTATGAAAAAGAGCCGGAACGCTGGCTGGATATCGACTGGGGCGCTGACGCCGAAAACGAAAAACACACCGCGCGTCTGAAATTGATGATAAGCAATGAGCCGGGGGCTTTGGCCGATGTGGCGAATATTGTGGCTAAAGCCAACTCCAACATTATGAATCTTAACATTACTTACCGCACTATGAGCTATTTTGAAATTTTGCTGGATATAGAAGTTAAAAACGTTGAACAGCTGAATAATTTGGTTACGGCTTTGAAAGCGGCAAAATCAATCAGCTATGTTTCACGAGCCAACAAATAGAAAGGAACGCGGAAATGATATTAGGCTTAGGCTGCGACATTATAAACATTGAGCGGATTGCAAAATCTCCGCAATTTTTGGAACGCTTTAAGCAGAAAATTCTTGGCTCAGAAGAACAAGACGAGCTGGATTCACGCGGAGCCATAACCTATAAGGAGCTCGCCTGCCGCCTTGCCAAATCCTACGCCGCCAAAGAGGCGTTTGTAAAAGCGCTGGGTACCGGATTCCGCGATGGTATTTTTCTAAAAGACATTCAGATTCTGCACACGGACTTAGGCAAGCCGGAACTGCTTATCAGCGGTATGGCTTTTACCTATTTGCAAAAGCTTAGCGTAACCGCGCAGGCTCTTGTAACTTTGAGCGATGACTATCCGTTTGCCCAAGCCGTGGTGGTTATTGAAAAATAGTTCTGAAAGCGTTATATCCTCCAATATAGCGCTTTTATTTTTTCTTCTTTACAAATATTTTTGCTTCAATTAAACTTAAATGTAGATAGACAATAGTCTATTCGGGGTGTCGTAGCCTCTTGTAGTACGTCTGCTATGATAGACGTTAAATTTCATACCTTCTGGCGCAAGCTGGAAGGTAGCAAAATATGCTATAAGCTATAGCGAATATGCTACACTATTTTACTACAGTAGTTACGAACTTCCAGCTGTCTCGTCGACAGCTATTTTTATTGTTAATTCAAAATGATAGGAAGTTGTAATGATATTAAAAAATTTGAAAAAAAGTTTAACAGACAGTATTGTTTCTCGTTTATTCTCCTCCACTCTCAACGTCATCACCGGACATGACAATAAAAGACGCTTACTTAGTGTTTGTCGCAATGTCTTTAAATACCCCTCACCCGACACTAACGTGCCGACCTCTCCCGCAGGGGGCGAGGTTTTAA
>CAVGVF010000002.1:26621-55753 GCA_963632615.1 uncultured Eubacteriales bacterium | reverse complement strand
CATTATATTCCTGGATTCTCCGGACAGTTCACTTCGTTCACGCCGAAGAATGACACTGAGAGTAGAGGAAAATAAACAAGAAACCAAACAATTTTTCAAATTCTTAAATATCATAACAACTTCCTATCACTTTGGAATTACAACAAAAAAGCCGCTTAAAAAAGCAGCTGGAAGTTGGTAAGCTATTTTTGACAAGATAGTGTAGCATATTAGCGTATAGCATATTTTGCTACCTTCCAGCTTTCGCCAGAAGGTATGCTTAATTAACGTCTTAGCATGTGACGTGTCAAAAAGAGGCTACCACACCCCAGACAGGCTATCACCAGTCCACTTTTAGATATATAAAGGAAACAAATAAAAGTCCAGTAAAAAAAGTCCGTTATCTAAAACACAAAAAAAAGAGCCGTTGCGGCTCCTTTTTTTAATCTTTATGACGGAAAGTAATGCGTCCTTTAGTCAAATCGTACGGTGTCATTTCAATATCGACTTTGTCGCCGACCATCACACGAATACGGAACTTGCGCATTTTACCGGCAGTGTGCGCCAAAATTTCCACACCGTTTTCCAAACGAACGCGAAACATGGCATTTGGCAGTTTTTCAATAACTTCGCCGGTCAATTCCAACAATTCTTCTTTACTCATTCATACCTCATTTTTTCAATATTTGTCAAATTTATAATCGCTTATAATCAATTTTGCAAGCAAATTTGTCAGCAATCCTCTAAAAATACGCTATTTTTTTGCAGTGACAATCTTTATTGCCTCTTCCGCTGTCAAAGAGCTTGGTGCATAACCCTTTGGAATGGCGTAGTTATTTTTGCCGCACTTCAAATACATGCCGTATTTTCCTCGATTGAGGGTAATATCTTCTTTCGTTGTCGGATGCTGAGCTAAAACTTTGGGTTCCGGCTTAGCTACGGCATTTTTCAAAAGCTCTTCAGCACGCTCGGCGGTAATATTAAAGATATTGTCTTCTCCGCTCAAAGATTTTGACTTTGTGCCTTGTTTTATATATTGGCCGAATTTGCCGATGTTTACTTCAATTCCGTTGCCCAAATCACGCGGCAGAGAAAGCAGAATTTGCGCCTGTTCAGCGGTTAATTCTTCCGGTTTTACAAATTTAGGCAGCGAGCAGCGCTTTGGTTTTTCCATATTTCCGGAAGCATCTCCAAGCTGAACATAGTAGCCGTACGGCCCTTTGCGCAAATAAACATTCTGCCCATCCATCTGGCACAAAATTTTATCTTCGCCGCTGGCAAGTTTCTGAGCGCTGGCGTTGGCGGCTTCTTCCTCTTCTTCTTTGGTGTCGGTCAAAGGCTTGGTATATGAGCATTCCGGATAGTTTGAACAGCCTAAAAATGCTCCGAACTTGCCGAATTTTATGCTCAAACGGCCTTTGCCGCATTTAGGACAAATCCGCGGGTCGGAGCCGTCTTCGCGCGGCGGAAACAGATGGGCGGAAAGCGCTTCATCAACTTTGTTGATAACTTCTGTCAGCTGCAGCGGCTTAACCTCATCTATGTTTTTAATGAACTTAGCCCAAAATCCGGCAAGCAGCTTTTTCCATTGCATGGCGCCGGCCGAAACATCATCCAAAAATTCTTCCATCTGCGCCGTAAAGTCATATTCCACATATTTTTTGAAAAAGTTTTCCAAAAATACGGTCACGATACGTCCGCGGTCTTCCGGAATAAAGCGCAGCTTTTCTACTTTTACATATTTTCGCTCCTGCAGAACGGCAATAATATTGGCATAGGTTGACGGACGGCCGATGCCGAGCTCTTCCAGCTTTTTAACCAAACTGGCTTCCGTAAATCTCGGAGGAGGGGTGGTAAAGTGCTGAGCCGGCTTAATCTCTTTCTTTTCTACCGATTCGCCGGTTTCTACATTCGGCAGAATGGCGTTTTCATCATCATCGTCCAAGTCGTCTTTACTTTCTTGATAAAGCTTCAAAAATCCGTCAAATTGAATAACCTGTCCGTTGGCGCGCAGCAGAATTTTGCCGTCAGCTGATTTGGCGTCTACAACAACGCGGTCTAAAATCGCCGGATTCATCTGGCAGGCAACCGTGCGTTTCCAAATCAGTTCATAAAGCTTATAGGCATCACTGTCCAGCTTCATTTCCATTTTTTTCGGCGTGTTCATAACGTCAGACGGACGAATTGCTTCGTGCGCTTCCTGAGCGTTTTTAGTTTTATTTTTATATTCTTTAGCCGTTTTCGGCAGATAGCTGGCGCCAAAATATTTTTCAATAGCTTCGCGGCAGGCTTTTATAGCCTCTTTAGAAAGGTTTACGGCATCGGTACGCATATATGTGATAATACCGGATTCATACAGCTTCTGCGCTACCTGCATGGTCTTTTTTGCCGAAAAACGCAGCTTGCGGGCTGCTTCCTGCTGCAGGGTAGAAGTAGTAAACGGCGGAGCCGGATAGCGGCTGGCTTTTTTGCGTTCAACATTAGAAATAGCAAAATCCTGAGCTTCTATTTTAGCTTTGGCGGCAAGGGCTTTTTCTTCGGTGTTGATAGTAAATTTATCCAGTTTTTTGCCGTCCAGATTGATTAAATGTGTCAGCATTTCCGCTTTTTGCGCCGTTAATAAATCAACATCTATGGTCCAATATTCTTCCGGCTTAAATTTATCAATTTCATTTTCGCGGTCGCAAATCAGGCGTAAGGCTACTGATTGCACGCGTCCTGCCGATTTAGACCCCGGAAGCTTGCGCCACAAAATCGGCGACAGGTTAAAACCTACCAAATAGTCCAAAGCGCGGCGAGCCATGTAGGCGCTGACTAAATCCTGATCTATTTCCCGCGGATTCTCAATACCTTCTTTAACAGCTGATTTTGTGATTTCGTGAAATACCACGCGTTCAATTTTTTTGCCGTTCAGTTTTTTCTTTTCTTTAAGTTCTTCTAAAATATGCCAAGCGATAGCTTCTCCCTCTCTATCCGGGTCGGATGCGAGAATTAGGGTGTCGCAGTCTTTGAGCGCGGCGATAATGTCGTTCAGGTGCTTTTTGCCGACCGGACTGAACTCCCAAGTCATGGCAAAATCATTGTCCGGATCCACAGAGCCGTCTTTGCTCGGCAAGTCGCGGATATGTCCGTAGCTGGCCAAAACTTTATAGTCTGGGCCTAAATATTTATTGATTGTTTTGGCTTTTGCCGGAGATTCTACAACAACTAATTTCATTTTGTTTTACACCTTATTTTAAGCGCGCCACCCGATTGCCGGCCTGCCGTTCTATTTTTTCCGAAAACTCCAAATCCAAGAGCTGAGAAAAAAAGTCGGCCTGCGTCAAACCGCTGGAGCGCAACAGCTCGTCTATATCCACGCCTTCAAAAGTAATCAATTCAATCAGCGATGAATTATTTGCTTTTTCCGGCTGCGGTTCAGCAATTTTAATGTCTGAAATATTTACACGATTTTCCGCTTTGTCAAGAGGCTTCAAGCTCAGCTGCGTGCTTTTTATCTGCCGGTTTTGATTTATACTTAATATATTAAGTATGTCTTCGGCATTTTCTGTTAAAACCGCACCTTCTTTGATTAAATGGTTTGGCCCTTGCGAACGGTTTTCGAGCGGAGACCCCGGAACGGCAAAAATATCTTTGCCTTGTTCCAAAGCGCATTTTGCCGTGATTAAGGAACCCGAATGCAAACTTGCTTCAACCACCAGCGTACCGGCTGAAAGTGCGGAAATAATCCGATTCCGCCGCGGAAAGGTAGAAATTTGTGCCGTCGTGCCGAACGGCAGTTCGGAAATTATCAATCCTTGATTGGCTATTGTTTGATACAAATCTTTGTTTTCGGCCGGATAGATAACATCAACGCCGGTGCCTAAAACCGCAATCGTCGGCCCCAGCTTATTTTTAGCATACATAGCGCCTTTATGGGCGGCGCTGTCAATGCCGCGCGCCATGCCGGAAACTATCAAAACATCGCTTTCTGTCAAATCATAGGCGATTCGCGAAGCAATTTTCCGCCCGTTGATAGAAGCATTGCGGGCGCCGACAATCGCCAAGCTCAAAGGATAGTTCAGTAAATCCGTATTGCCCAAAGCATACAAAACCGGCGGCGCGTCATTGAGCTGCTTTAAGGATTCGGGATAAATCGGGCTGTTATAGGCAATAAGCTGTACGCCGAGTTTTTGAGCCCGCTCCAATTCCGCTTCAACCAATGCTTTCGGACATAGTTTTTTCTTCTGCGCCGCCGCGGCAAGCGATTTTTTAAGCGAGCCGTAAGTTTGCAGATATTTATAAAATGTAACCGGACCGACACCATCGGTCATCATCAGCTGCAAAATATCCGAAAGCTCGTTTTGATTCACGGCTCAGGCCTTTTTCTTAAGGCTGATTTTGCTTTCAGTGCCGTTCAGCAAACGGGCTATATTCGCATGGTGACGGATAATAACCAGCAGAGCGATAACCGTATAGAAAACGGCATAAACCGGCGGGCACATTAAAAAGGCTACAATCGGCATTGAAACGGCGGCAGTCAATGCGGCCAATGAAGAATAACGGAAAGTAAAAGCCATAACCAGCCAAACCGCCAAGGCAATTATTGCTACCGGCCACTGCGTCATTAAAATAAAACCGAAAGCCGAAGCCACGCCTTTGCCGCCTTTAAATTTGAGCCATACCGGAAAGTTGTGGCCGATAACACCGAATGAACCGGCAATCAAAGAACCGATAACATTCAAGGTTGTGTCAATGCCGCCGGCGGAAAACGGTGTTTCCGGTAAAAAATGAAAAGCGGCGAAAGCGGCCAAGCCGGCTTTGAAAGCGTCCAGCAAAACCGTCAGCAAGGCCAGCAGTTTGTTGCCGGTGCGCAAAACATTGGTGGCGCCGATATTGCCGGAGCCGATTTTGCGGATATCGCCGTAGCCTGCCAGATAGCACAAAACCAGTCCGAACGGTATGGAACCGGCTAAATAGCCGCCGGCAGCACAAAGAGCCAAATATAAATTCATAAGCATTCTCCCGTATCTGAAATTTTCTTCTATCAATAGCAGAAAACACAAAATTTTCAACTAGATTTTAACTCTTTAAAAAATTCTGCTGAAAACGTGCAAAATATTGATGACAAAGGCAGTAAAATGCGTAACATACAATAAGATTAGTATAAGGTGGGAATATGAAACCTGTTTATAAAAGAATTTTATTGAAGCTTTCTGGCGAAGGCTTGATGGGAAATAAAGGCTTCGGCGTTGATGCGGATATTGCGGCGGCTTTGGCTTCCGAAATAGCAAAAGTTCGCGAACTCGGGGTGCAGATTTGCTTGGTTATCGGCGGCGGAAACTTTTTCCGCGGAGCTAAAAACGCTACAGAAGGAATGGATAGAAGCGTTGCCGATCAGGTGGGTATGATGGCGACTTTGATGAATGCCTTGGTAATGAAAACGGCTATAGAACGCGCCGGCTGCCCGGTGGAAATTTATTCCGGCTTGGTAATGCCGCAGGTGTGCGAAACCTATAGTTTCCGCGAAGCAATGAAATCGTTGGAAAAAGGCCGGGTTGTTATTTTTGCCGCCGGTACCGGCAATCCGTATTTTACTACCGATTCCGGCGCGACTTTGCGCGCGGCAGAAATGCATTGCGATGTGATTATGAAAGCAACTCAGGTTGACGGCGTTTATGACAGCGATCCGCGGAGCAATCCGAACGCTAAGCGCTATGAAACCGTAAGCTTTGCCGAGGTCGAAGAGAAAAAATTGAAAGTTATGGATATGACGGCGATTACCATGGCGGCGGAAAATAACATTCCGATTATGGTATTTGCTCAAAAAGGTAAAGATTCTATTGTTGAGGCTGTGTGCGGCCAAGCAAGATGTACAATTATAAAATAAGTAAGAGGTAAAATAATGTCTGATTTTGAAAAAATTAAAACTGAAACTTTAAGCCGGATGGAAAAAAGTCTGGAAGCTTTAAAGGCTGATTTTGCCGGACTTCGCGCCGGACGTGCTCACGCCAGTCTGCTGGATGGCATTATGGTTGAAGCTTACGGCAATATGACGCCGATTAGTCAAGTCGGTACGGTCAGTGTACCGGACGCCCGCACTTTGTCGGTAAGCGTTTGGGATAAAAGCATGGCTAAGTCTGTTGAAAAAGCTTTGCGTGAAAGCGATTTAGGCTTGAACCCGATGTCAGACGGCCAGCTGATTCGCATTCCGATTCCTCCGTTGAGCGAAGAGCGCCGCAAAGAGCTGGTTAAAATTTCCGGCAAATACGCTGAGCAATGCAAAGTTGCAGTCCGCAACATTCGCCGCGATGCCATGGATGATGTGAAAAAACTCAAGAAGGATTCGTTGATTTCTGAAGATGAGGAAAAGAAATATAATAATGATATTCAGAAATGGACTGATGATGCGATTCGCAAAGTAGATGAGCAAGTGGCTTTAAAAGAAAAAGATATTATGCAGGTATAAGGTGAAGCCGTGACTATCAATAGCTTGCAGCATATCGCATTTATTATGGACGGCAACCGGCGTTGGGCAAAAAAACGCGGGCTGCCTGTTGCTATGGGACATAAAAAAGGCGCCGAGGTTTTGATTGATACGGCTAAGGCTGTAAAAAAGCTTGGCGTCAAGTATATGACCGTATATGCGTTTTCTACCGAAAATTGGCAGCGCGAAAAGTCGGAAGTCGACGGTTTGATGAATTTGCTGCGCAGTTATTTGGACAGCAGCTTTAAAGAGCTGGAAGAAAACAATGTTAAAATTGTTTTTATCGGCGAAAGAAATATGCTGGCTCCGGATATTGTTGCTAAAATGGCAAAAATAGAAGAAAAAACAGCAGAAAATGACAGTATGACCTTATGTGTTGCTTTGAGTTACGGCGGACGGCAGGAAATTGCTGCGACAGCGCGCAAAATCGCCGAATTGGTGCAATGCGGAAGCTTGAAGCCTGAAAATGTTGATGCAGATATGTTTGCGTCAATGCTTTACACAGCCGGAATACCGGAGCCGGATTTGCTTATCCGGACCAGCGGAGAGCAGAGAATCAGCAACTATCTTTTATGGCAGCTGGCTTATAGCGAAATGTATTTTTCGCAGACGCTGTGGCCTGATTTTTCAAAAGAAGAACTGGAAAAAATTGTAGAGGATTTTAATAAAAGGGAGAGAAGATATGGTAAGTCATAAATTAGGTGCGCTGGCTAAGAGAATTTTGGCGGCAATAGTTATGATTCCGATTGCAGTTGATGTCTTGTACATCGGCAGTCCGTATGTGGAAGTTTTGGCGGTGGTTGTCGGCGGCCTGCTGGCTTGGGAATGGGCTAACCTGCTTTCGGCTCAAAAATCCTCGGCCTATGTTGCGGCCTATATGATGAGCTTAGCCGTTTCATTGTGGAGCTATAATTTTGCCGTGCTGTTGACGATGATTGCCGTTACTTCGCTGGTGGTTTATTTTATTGCCGAAAAAGAAAAGCGCCGCAGTTTGATTACTCTTGGCGTGCCGTATATTTCAATCGGCATCGGCTCTTTGATTTGGATGTATCGCTGCTTTGATCCTAGCGAAGGCTATTATGATCCGCAATATAACTACAGCTTTATGATGACTTTGTGGTTTTTCCTGATGGTTTGGAGTATGGATATCGGCGGTTTGGTTGTCGGCTGCAATCTGCGCGGCCCTAAATTGGCTCCGAAAATCAGCCCAAATAAAACTTGGTCTGGCTTATTCGGCGGAATTTTACTCTCTATTTCCGTCAGCATAATCTTTATGTATGTTTGCACCGAAGTTATGGATATTCCGTTTTATTCCAATAATTTGAATCATATTTCATTTACTTATTCGCCGCTGCATCTGCGCTATGTTTGGAATATCAACGACCAAATGCTGTATGCTTTTGCGGCCGGAATCATCGCGGTTTTGGCGCAAATCGGCGATTTGATTGAATCGGCTATCAAGCGTAAAGTCGGCGTTAAGGATTCCAGCAAATTGATTCCCGGACACGGCGGAGTTTTTGACCGTGTTGACGGGTTGATTTTTGCGGCTCCGTTTGTTTATTTGTTCTTTATGTATATGCGCTAAGGTGGTGGCAATGGAAATTTTATTGAATATTATTTATTATATTGTTCCTTTTATTATCCTGCTTGGAATTTTGGTATTTGTTCATGAGTTTGGACATTTCATCGTTGCCCGCAGCCTGGGCGTTGCCGTTTCGGATTTTTCCATCGGTTTCGGCAAGGAGTTGTGGAGCCATACCGACAAGCACGGTACAAAATGGAAAATCTGCGCGATTCCTTTGGGCGGCTATTGCCAGTTCTTAGGCGATGCCGAGGCTTCTTCTTCAACTGCCGATGAAAAAGTATCTGAACTTACTGAAGAAGAAAAGAAGCATGCTTTCCCGTATCAGCAAGGCTGGAAAAAATTGGCCATTGTGGTTGCCGGGCCGGCGTTTAACTATTTGTTTGCCATTGTCGCGTTTATCGGTATTTTTTACTGCTGCGGCAAAGTTGTTTATCCATCGGTTGTCGGTTCGGTGCTTGAGGGCGAGGCCGCTGATTTGGCCGGTATAAAAGCCGGAGATAAAATTATCAGCATAAACAATAATCCGACTCCGGATTTTCAGTCAATCGGCAACGAAATCAACTTGGCTGCAACCGATGATGTTGCTTTGGAAATTGAGCGCCCTCTGACTATCAAGCTTTTTGCCCGCGATGTTGAAAATCTGTGCGCTGCCGGCGGTCCGAAAACCGAAAAAATTCTGGGCTTGATGTCTTTGCCGGCTCAAATAGATGAAAAAAGCGGCGAGCCTTTGCCGTCTCCTGCGATTGTCGGCAATGTTATGGCCGGCAGCTCTGCCGAAGAAGCCGGATTTTTGAGCGGGGATATTCTTGATAGTATCAACGGTGTTAAATTAACGGATTTTGTTCAGCTGAAAGATTATGTCAGCGGGCATATTGATGATGAATTTGAAATAAACGTGCGCCGTCCGCTGCATCTGAATGCGGTTTTGAAAGAAACCGAGTTTGATTCCGGCGATGGAAAAATGGAAAAACGCCGTATGCTGGGCATATATTCAACTGCCGGTATTGTCTTTTCGCACGGCGATATGACATTTGCCGATGCAGCAAAAGCCGGCGCTTATGAAGCTTATGACGTGACGGTTACGACCCTGCGCGCGGTAGGGCAGATGATAACCGGCGTGCGCGGCGGCAAAGATGTCGGAGGTATTATCCGCATTGCTGAAATGTCCGGCGATGTCAGCAAATCCGGCGGCTTAATCGGCTTTATATATTTTATGGCTTTATTGTCGGTAAATTTGGGCTTGATTAACATTTTGCCGGTTCCGGTTCTGGACGGCGGACACGTGGTTATTTATTTGTGCGAAATGATTATCCGCCGCGAGCTGAAGCCTCGGATTAAGGATTACATTTTCAAAGTAGGTCTGTTTATAATTTTAGCCATTATGGTTTTGGCAACATGGAATGACATGGTGCATTTATTTAACCGGTGGTTTGACTAAGGAGTATGATTAAAAAATGAAAAAAGAACTTTTTGCCGGCGTAATGGCCACCAGCTTATTGGCTTTTGAGGCGATGGCTTCCGATATGCTGGTTAAAAAAATTGAAGTCAACGGGCTTCAGCGCGTGGAAAGAGCAACTGTTCTGTCTTATTTGAATATCAAACAGAACACAGCTGTTTCGCAAGATAAACTGGATAGCTCGTTTAAGCGCTTGTATGATACAGGATTGTTCAGCGATGTAAACTTTGATACCTCCAAAGATGATACTTTGATTATCAATGTCAAAGAAAATCCGGTTATCGGCAAACGCGCTTTTGACGGCAATGATAAAATTGATGATAAAATCTTGGAAAGCGAAGTGCAGTTAGGCCCTCGTTCGGTTTATGACAAAGCCAAGGTGCAGCAGGATGTGCAGCGTATTTTGGATGTATATCGCAAAACCGGCCGCTATACCGTGACCGTTGAGCCTAAAATCATTAAGCGCGATGACAGCCGCGTTGATTTGATTTATGAAATTGATGAGGGTTCGGCTGCAAAGATTGATAAAATCAACTTTTTGGGCAACACGCACTATTCCAACTCTGATTTGCAAGATGAAATTATGAGCAAGGAAAGCCGCTGGTACCGCATTTTTACTTCATCTGAAACTTACGATGCCGAAAAAATGAACTATGATAAAGAGCTGCTGCGCCGTTTTTATACAAACCGCGGTTATGCCGATTTCAAAGTTGAATCAGCCATTGCCGAGCTGAGCGCTGATAAAAAGTCGTTTATTTTGACCTTTACTTTGGATGAAGGCATTCGCTATAAAATCAACAAGATTAACATCAAATCCGAAGTTAAAGATGTTGATACGGCACCGCTTTATGATGATGTTGAATTGTCTAAAGGCGATTGGTACAGTGCAGATTTGGTAGATAAATCTATCAGTGAAATGACCGAAACTTTAGGTAAAAAAGGCTTTGCCTTTGTTGATGTTGATGCTGATTTGGTACGCAACAATGCGGAGGGTACGGTTGATTTGGTGTTTAATATTACCGAAAGCCAGCGCGTGTTTGTTGACCGTATCAATATTACCGGCAACGACCGCACTTTGGATGAAGTTATCCGCCGTGAATTCCGTTTGGATGAAGGCGATGCCCTGAATATTTCTAAACTGCGCGATTCGCGCCGCAATGTCGAGAATTTGAATTACTTTAGCAAAGTAGATATTCAAACCGAACCGACCGGACCGAACAAAGCTGATTTAAATGTTAATGTAGAAGAAAAGTCTACCGGTTATTTCAATGTCGGTATCGGTTATTCTACCACTAACGGTGCTTTGCTGCGCGCCGGCGTGACCGAAAACAACTTCCGCGGCCGCGGGCAGGAACTGGGCTTTAATGTCGGTATATCGCAAAGAACCAAAGATTATGACATCAGCTTTACTGAGCCGTATTTCTTGGGACGCCGTTTGAGCGCAGGTGCTGATTTGTTTATGACTCAGCAGGATTATGAAGATGAAGCTTCATACGATACCAGTTCTAAAGGCGGACGTATCCGTTTCGGCTGGAATTATACCGATGACTTTTCGCATTATGTCCGCTATACTCTGAGCCGTAACGACATCAACCATGTTAAGTCTTACGCTTCTGAATTTGTAAAAGCTGAGGAAGGCGGCAGCACAGCTTCGGTAATCGGCGAAACCTTTGTTTATGATAAGCGCGATAACGCCATCAACACCAAAGAAGGTTATTATTTGTCATTCGGCAATGATTTTGCCGGAGCCGGCGGCGATGACAAGTATAACAAGTTTGACGCCAAAGCTTACAAATTCTATACGCTTGCCGATTACTACACATTTAAATTCTTTGCTACCGGCGGCTACGTTGCCGGTTACGGCGGAGAAAAAGTCCGCTTGTCCGACAGATATTATTTGGGCGGACAGACCCTGCGCGGTTTTGAATTTGCCGGTATCGGTGCGCGCGATAAACGTACGGATGATGCTTTGGGCGGTAACTGGATGATGTATTCAGGCGCGGAAATGACTTTCCCTATCGGTTTGGATGAATTAGGCATTAAAGGCCGTACTTTCTGGGATATCGGTATGCTGGGCAAGCCGGATAATTTTGATGCTGAAAAGATTGATTATTCATCAAAAGTCCGCAGTTCAGTCGGTTTCGGTTTTGACTGGATGTCGCCTATGGGCAAGATTGATATCGACTTTGGATTCCCTATCAGCAAAGCCAAATATGATAAAACCGAAGTATTCCGTTTGAACTTCGGCACCAGCCTCTAGGAGATTAAAATGGTAGACAGTAATTTTTATAATATCCGAAAAAACGTAACCTTAGCCGATGCGGCTAAGGTTACCGGCGCTGTTTTGCAAGATGAAGCAAAAGCCGGAGATGTCATTAAAGGCATCGCCACCATGCATTCGGCCGGAGCCGATGAAATTTGCTTTTTCTATGACCGTAAAAGCAAAGAGCAGGCTGCCGAAATCAAAGCTAAAGCCTGTGTTACAACCGAAGCCTTGCAGCAATTTCTGCCGGCAGACGTAGTGGCTTTGATTTGTGAAAATCCGAAAGAAGCTTTTATCAAACTCAATGAATATATGTATTCCGAGAAAAAGCCGGTTGTGGAAATTGATGCCAGCGCTAAAATTTCTATGTTTGCTAAAATAGGCGAGGGCTGTTCCATCGGTGCTAACGTTGTTATTGAGGACAATGTGGTTATCGGCGAAAATTGCCGTATTGAAGCAAATACCGTAATTGCTCACGATTGCCAAATCGGCCGCGACTGTCGGATTGGCGCCGGTGCTTCTATTGCTTATGCCGTAATCGGTAATAATTGCTATATTTATACCGGAGCCCGCATCGGACAGGATGGATTCGGCTTTCAGCTGATGGGCGGGCATCATCACCGCATTCCGCAGCTTGGCCGCGTGATTATCGGCAATGATGTTGAAATCGGAGCCAATACTTGCATTGACCGCGGTGCTTTGGATGATACTGTTATCGGCGATGGCTGCCGTATAGATAATTTGGTGCAGATTGCTCATAATGACAAGCTGGGACGCGGCTGCGTGATTGTTTCGCAGGTTGGTATTGCCGGCAGCTGTACTTTGGGCGACTATGTGGTTTGCGGCGGACAAGTCGGGCTGGCCGACCATCTTCATATCGGCAGCGGCGTGCAGATTGCCGCTCAGTCCGGTGTTATGCGCGATATTGAAGACGGCGCTGTAATGATGGGCAGTCCGTGCGTTCCGTTTAAGGACTTTATGCGTCAGGTTGCTTTTTTGCAAAAGAATTCTAAAAAATAAAGTGAGGTTAAAATGTCTGAAAAGAAAATTTATAATATTGATGAAGTAATGAAAATGCTGCCGCACCGCTATCCGTTTTTGCTGGTGGATAGACTAGAGGTTGAAGAACCGGGGGTAAAAGGCGTAGGTATCAAAAATTTGACTATGAATGAAGAATTTTTCCAAGGCCATTTCCCTGGAAATCCGATTATGCCGGGCGTGCTGCAAATTGAAGCTATGGCTCAGTCGGCAGGCTGTGTGGTTATGAGCGCCGATCCGGACTATGCCAATAAAAAACGCAGCGTTTTGTTTATGGCTGTTGACGGCGTGAAGTTCCGCAAGCCGGTGCGTCCGGGCGACCAGCTCAGAATGCATGTTGAAAAAGTTAAAGAACGCCGCAATATTTTTGTATTCCACGGCGTGGGTATGGTTGATGATCAGGTGGTTTCAGAAGCTGATTTAACCGCTATGATTATTGAATAAAAGCCATAATTTAGCAATGCGAGAGCCGCCGCTGAGGCGGTTTTTGCATAGGTATAGCAAAATAAATATTTTACGGAAATAAGTTGACAAAAATATGGAAATGTATAGACTATAACTGTTTTTGAATTTTTATTAAATAGTTATGTTTAAATTTTAAGTATTATGGATGAACGTCAATGTTATTGTCTTGCAGTAAAATATGGGTTTTTGCCTAGAGATGCCCGTAATTTTAGCCGGATGACCGAAGAACAGCGCCTTATGTATCTTTTTTCAAGACTTGAAAAAGCCGAAAAATCAAATAAGGCTTTATCATTTAATGCCAGAAGATTGGCTAGTGAAGCAGAAGACGCCAGAAATGCAGCCCGGCAGAAAACAGTCAGTCTTAATAGAAAAATAGCTCAACTTGAGCATGAACAGGACCGAAAACATTAAAAAATGTAAAGTAATGTTTTAACGGCTGGGGTAAATTAAAATTCTTTGTTTGGCTTTTAGCTGAACAAAGAATTTTTTTTATAAAAGTGCTTGACAAAAAAATAAATGAGAGTATAAACACAATCACTTTATGATTATTTAGTAATTTTTATGTTTCACTTAATTAAAACTTTTTAGCTTATGGCAAAAAAAGAACAGCGCGCTCAGAAGAACTCTAAGAAAGAGAAAGGCGCATTTAAGAAAAAAGGCGGTCAGTCAGCTTATCAAATTGATAAGGCTAAGGTAAGTAAGAAACGCAAACATGCTCGTTCTGCTCCGGTAGACAACAAGAAGACTGCATAAAAATTTTTCGCCGCGCTCCCCGAAACAGCTATTTTATAGTTGCAAAGGGGAGCTTTTTTTATTTTAAAATAAATTGACAAAATCTATATAGAAGCGTAAAAATAAAAGCAGAGTTTTATAATTTTTTGTATAATTTAATTTTTATTTTTATGGACTATGCCGAAGCAAAAGCTTTAGTTTTCAAGATGCTTAAAGAGGAAGATAAACCTTTGAGCGAAGAACTGAAAGCATTAAAAGATTCCGATGACATAAAATTTTCGGATTATCTGGATTCGATGGATTTTCTGGTTTTGGACTATGAACTGCTGAAAAATTTTCCGCCGTATCAGTCTCATGAACCGTTTACAAAAGAAAATACTTTGCGAGATGTGTGTAATTTTATTGCAAATTCACCAAAAAAGCCGCTTGAGTAACCAAGCGGCTTTTAATGCGTTTGCTCTTGGCTATTCTTGAGTGTCAGCCAAAACTTTCAAAGAAATGATTTTATCCGGACTTTCAACGATGCCGTTGGCAGCAGGGTTGCCTTTTTTGATATTGTCAACATATTCCATTCCGGAAATAACCTGTCCCCACAAGGTATATTTGCCGTCAAGATAGCTTTGGTCGGCAAGGCAAATAAAAAATTGGCTGTCAGCAGAGTCCGGAGAAGCACCTCGAGCCATAGAAACAGCGCCGCGGCCGTGATGTCTGTCATTAAACTCGGCTTTCAGCTGCAAACCGCTGCCGCCGGTTCCGTTGCCGCGCGGATCGCCGGTTTGAGCCACAAAGCCGTCAATAACGCGGTGAAATTTTAAGCCGTTGTAAAAACCTTGTCTGACTAATTCTTTAATACGTGCAACATGTTTTGGCGCAGCATCGGGATACATTTCAATTATAACATCGCCGTCTTTAAGCTGCATTACCAAAGTGTTTTCCGGGTCTTTTACTTCAACAGCCGATTCGCCGGAATTTTCGGTTGCGGCAAAAACCGAAAGAGTTACGCTTAAGGCCGCTACCAGAGCTAAGATAAATTTTTTCATATTTTTCTCCTTTAATATTTATTTGCTGTAAGCATAAAAAATATAAGTTAAGATTTGGCTAAAAGAAGACAATCCGATTCGTTATTTAATAAATATCTTTACTTTTTCAGCAGCTGCCTTTAAGATTATTTTCAGGCGGACTAAAGTCTGCTCAGGGCGTGAGAACCCTTTTATATAACCAGTCGTAAAAGCATAAACGACTTTAATTTTATATGCCGATTTCTGCCGGTTAGGCGGATGTCGGCTGAATAAGGCTATGTGCCCAATAGGCCGAGCCGTTTGGTTATATACGGTTTCTCAACATCCGCCCGCTGCTAAATAGCGGGTTTTGTTTTTATATAACAAAATAAACGGAGTTGAAAATATGTATAAGAATTTGAAAAGCAATAATGATAAATTTGCGGGAGAAAACAGCACAGCCTCTTGTCTGTTCTCTTCAGCTCTCAACGTCATTCTTCGGCGTGAGCGGAGCGAACTGCCCGGAGAATCCAGGAATATAATGGCAATATTATTGAAAGAAGCAAACAGTATTGCCATTCGTTTTTTCTCTGTCATTACCGGACGTGACGCACAGTCTGTTCCGGTAATCTTAGTGCAACGAGTAACTAACCTGGTCAATAAATTTGCCATATTATTGCATAAGTACCGGTTCAGCCAAGATTGCCGGAACAAGTCCGGCAATGACAGGTGCTGGGGACGAGGGCTTAGTATTTGTTGCCATTTTTTAAAGCGGATGTACCATCCTGGATCCTCGGCGAATGAGCTGACGCTCAAAGCCAAGGATGACTATAAGAGTGTGTTGCAATATGGCCGTTCTATGATTGAAATGCTCGGAGTTTTAGTCATTATCGCTGTTCTGTCTGTCGGCGGCATTGCCGGTTATTCTAAGGCGATGGAAAAATGGAAAATGAATAGAACCATCAGCGAATATGGATTCTTGGTAAATTCTTTTTTAGAATATAGGGATAATTTGAAAAATAGCATACACTTAAAAGGCGGCGGCTCGTATGGTTTAGTTGATTTTGCTCATAATGTTAATATTATTCCGCCGACTTGGAAAGCATTTAATCAAAATCTTGTAACCGATTCGCTTGGAATTAGGACAACTGTTTATTTGGGGATAGACGGAACCGGAAAACAGTGGATAGTGCTTGGTTGGTTTGCAAATGATGAGGCCTTCGATATGAAATTTTGCCAAACAATGATGAATGATTTAGCTAAGCCTTTGCATCCTGTTTTAGATAGAGTTTGGTTTTGGGGTGTAAGAGGGTCAACGTATGTGTATGGGGATGAACTTTGTGAAAAAGGCAGAATTTGCCTGTGTAATGTAACTTTTTCAGAAATACAAGAGATGTGTCAGTCTTGTTTAGAAAATAGAAATTGTATGATATATATTTGGTTTTAATTTTAAATACACAAAAAAGCCTTGGCTTAACCAAGGCTTTTGAACTGGTGGTCGGGGACGGTTTCGAACCGCCGACACAAGGATTTTCAGTCCTTTGCTCTACCAGCTGAGCTACCCGACCATCGTTTACGAAACACTTTATAAAATAGTTTTTTCTAAAAGTCTACATATTTTTTTATAAATGTGCAAAATTTTTTTATTTATGGCCGGAAATGTAGTTTTCTTTAATTCAGAACACGCTTTTCCAGAGCGTTTATATGTGCAGAAATACCGCTGCGAAACACGGTTTGGATTTCGGTTGCCATTTTATATTCGTTTAAGTATCCATGATTGCGGAAATAGTTTTTAACTTCTTCCAAATTATCTTCAATGTCATAAATAGCATTGACATAAGCAAATTGATTTTGATTCATTTTTCGGTTCTCCTAAAAAATCAGTGACAATAATTGTTGCGGCATACATCAAATTCGCAGTTCAGGATGCGGAGTTTGTTCAGCTCGTTTTCATGATTATATTTCAAAAAGCTGGCTTCCAGCATTTGTAATGATTGATAAATGCGGTTAGGCATTATTACTGTTCGGTTCTTTTCTAAATTCATAATATCCTCCTTCATTTTTCTGTGGATAAAATAAGAATAATAAATTTTCCACAAAACAGAAGACCAAAAAAATATATGTCTGAATTATAAAAAGGGGCTATTGACTCTGCTAAGGGGAATAATTATTATATAAGTGTAGAGTTTAATTCTAGGAATAATTGTGAGCGAGGATAGCTAAGTGTCTGTCAGAAGCGACATTTTATTATTCAAGCTGCTGTCACATTATGAACTGGTGGTTGAACACGGACAGCTTAAAAGCGCGGCTGAAGAACTTGGCTTAAAGCAATCTAACCTGTCCAAAGAAATGAAACTGCTGGAAGAAATGGTTGGCACAGAGCTTTTAACGCGCACCAGTCATGGTGTTCGTTTAACGCTGACCGGAGAACAGGTGTATGCCCAAGCCAAAGACTGCACCAGCCGTGTGGCGGAGCTGACAAACCGCTTCCACGGCGAAACCCAAAACGGCAGCATCACGCTGCAAGCCACTTCGGCAACAATGGTGTCTTTTCATAAATATCTAGATTTATTCAAACAAATTTATCCCTCTGTTACCTGTAATTTTTATGACGGGGTTCTTGCTAATCCGAGTTTGCTGAAAAGCGTGGATGTCTGCGCCACCTATTTGCAGACAAAATGGCCTAATGTTGATGTGATTTGCGAAGGTAAAATTGTTTTTGCGTTGATGACAACCAAAAAATATTTGGATGTTTACGGCTATCCGCGGGATTTGGAAGATTTGCACCAAAATCATCATCTTTGCCTGTGTGAAGAATATTCGCGCTATAATCCGCAGTATGACGATATTATGGCAAATTGCCGCCATATAGATTTTCAGGTATCTAATTTTGATATGATGCTTTCAATGGTGCGGCAAAAATGCCTGATTGGCGAAATGCCGTCTTATATGACGCGTGTTTATCCGGATTTAGTCAAAATAGATGTTCCGGACTGGCAGCTGAAAATGCCGATTCAAATAATTACGGCCAGCGGGCGCAGCAAAATTCCGTATGTGCATACCATGTGCAGTTTTATTATTGAACTGTATCACGAGGTTATGATGGCCGGCGGCATTGAAGATTTAGTGATTTATCCGTCTTATACCAAAAATAAAAACTTAATTCCGTTAAAGCTTGAAAAATAGCAATTTTTGCCTGTTTTTGCACAATTTTTGCATAAAAATGAGCTAAAATCGCATATTTTTGTTGTTTTTTATGCAAAATCAGAATATAGGAATAGCAGGTTAATTTTTAGAAAAGGAATAAATATGTCAAATCCTATTGATACCAAAGTTATTAGCAAATTGGCTGAAATTTTGGATAAAAATCAATTAACTACCTTAAATTATGAAGATGAAAGCTGCAAAATCTCTTTAACCAGAGAAATTTCTGGCGGCGTTGTTCCGGCCTATGTTCCGGCTCCGCAGCCTGTTGCTGCTCCGGTTGCTGCCGCTCCGGCCGAAGAAGAAGTTAAAGAAGTCGTTGTGGACTACAGCAACAATCCGAATGCTGTTAAATCTCCGATGGTCGGCGTGGTATATCTTTCCAGCAATCCAAACTCTCCGAACTATGTTAAAGTCGGCGATTCGGTTAATGAGGGCGACACTTTATGCCTGATTGAAGCTATGAAGACATTCAATCCGGTAAAAGCTCCGCGCGCCGGCAAAGTTGCTAAAATTTTGGTAGAAACAGGCGACCCGATTGAATACGGCGAACCATTGATTGTGATTGAATAAAACAAAGGATTGCTATGTTTGAAAAAGTTTTAATAGCCAACCGCGGCGAAATTGCCTTAAGAATACACCGAGCTTGCCGAGAAATGGGCATCCGCACCGTGGCTGTGCATTCTGAGGCCGACGCCAACGCCATGCATGTGCGTTTGGCGGACGAGGCCGTGTGCATCGGTCCGGCGCGTTCTGTCGATTCGTATTTGAACAAGCCGGCAATTATTTCCGCTGCCATTATTACCGGTGCAGACGCAATTCACCCGGGATACGGCTTCCTTTCGGAAAACGCTGATTTTGCCGAAATGGTGGAAAAGCACGGTATAACCTTTATCGGTCCGACTGTGGCGCAAATGCGTTTGATGGGAGATAAAATTACCGCCCGCAAAGCCGCAAAAGAAGCCGGCTTGCCGATTACCGAGGGATCTCCGGCTTTGGAGTCTATTGAAGACGCCAAGCATTGGGCTAATGAAATCGGTTATCCGGTAATCATCAAAGCCAAAGACGGCGGCGGCGGTAAAGGTATGAAAATTGCTTTTAACGATGATGAAATCGGCGAGGCGTTTACTATGGCCAAAGCCGAGGCTAAAGCTGCTTTTCCAAGCGATGTTGTGTATATGGAAAAATATTTGCAGCATCCGCGTCATATAGAAATGCAGATTTTGGCGGATAAATACGGCAATGTTGTGCATTTGGGCGAACGCGACTGCTCTATTCAGCGCAATAACCAAAAAGTCATTGAAGAATGCCCGTCTCCGGCGCTGAACCAAGACCAGCGTAAAGAAATCGGCGACATTGTGCGCAACGCCATTGCTAAAATCGGCTATTGCAACGCCGGCACGCTGGAATTTTTGTATGAAAACGGCAAGTTCTACTTTATGGAAATGAATACGCGTTTGCAGGTAGAACATCCGATTACCGAAGCGGTTACCGGTATTGATATCGTTAAAGAGCAGATTCGCATTGCCGCCGGAGCTCAGCTTGGCTATACGCAGGATGATATCAAATTCAACGGTCATGCGATTGAATGCCGCATTAACGCCGAAGATCCGGAAACATTCGTGCCTTGCGCCGGCAAAATTGACGAATGGCATGCTCCCGGCGGTTTGGGAGTCCGCGTGGATTCGGAAATTTATTCCGGCTATTCGATTCCGCCGTACTATGACAGTATGATTGCCAAATTGATTGTGCATGCCGGTACGCGTAACGCCGCTTTGATGCGTCTGCGCCGTGCTTTGGAAGAATTTGTGATTATGGGAGTGAAAACCACAATTCCGCTGCATCAGGAGATTATCTCGCAGCCGGAATATTTGGACGGTCAATATGATATTCATTGGCTGGAACACTTTATGAAAACCCGTAAAAACAATAAGCTTTAAGCTCTTTGAAAAATCCCGGATAATAGTTCGGGATTTTTGCTTTATTTTTATCCGATTCTTTTTTGGACTTGACTTTTACCGGCTGTTTGCTAACTTGAAATCAGACGCGGTTTTGCGTTTAGCGTCCCAGAGGCGCGGGGCTTTCAACGGCTCATATAGTCTTCAGTGTTAAGATATAACATCGTTAAATTGTCGGCAGTCCATAATTGCCGATAATCAAATATATCCCCGATTCATATTGATGTGGTTGGGGAGCTTTTAGCGTATGTCCAAAGCTTTATGCTTAAAGGCTAAAAGAATCATTTAAGACTATATGATTGTTGAACTCTCCGGCCGCTTTTTTAGCGGTTTTTTTGTTTGGTTATAAGGAGTTTGATAAGATGTATAAGAATTTGAAAAATGGTTTTAAATACCCCTCACCCGCAGACAAGTCTGCGACCTCTCCCTCAGGGGGCGAGGTATTAAATAGCGTCTTTAACGCCTCAGCTCTCAACGTCATTCTTCGGCGTGAACGAAGTGAACTGTCCGGAGAATCCAGGAATATAATGGCAATATTATCAAATGATGCAAAAAGTACAGCCTATCGTCTGTTTTCCGTCATTACCGGATTTATTCCGGTAATCTGGGGGCAAAGAGTCTCTTATTTAGTCAATAAATTAACCATATTATTGCATAAGTACCGGTTCAGACAAGATTGCCGGAATAAATCCGGCAATGACTGTAAAAGACAAAGGCTTAGTATTTGTTACCGGTTTTTTAAGCGGATGTACTATCCTGGATCCTCGGCGAATGAGCTGACGCTCAAAGCCAAGGATGACTATAAAAGTGTGTTGCAACTAGGTCGTTCCATGATAGAAATGCTCGGCGTACTGGCCATTATTGCCGTGCTTTCTGTCGGCGGTATTGCCGGATACAGCAAGGCGATGTCTGCTTATAAGTTAAACAAATGGACATCTCAAATACGGGAAATGATAGCCAATACCCAAACTCTGTATATGAATCAAAAGGCATATAGCTATAATGCCGCAAATTTGATGAATACATTGATGGCAGCAGAAGCGATTCCGCAGGGAATGTTAGATGAAAATAATCGTGATGCCTATGGTAATAGCCTAAGTGTTTATATTACCAGCAAAAAATCAGTTGTTGCCGGTGAAAGAATAATGTTTCAGTGGCGGCTGCCTCAAACAAAGTCATCAATAGATTGTTGTGCAAAACTATATGAATTAGGGCAGTATTATTATTATAATAGTCTTTGGCTTGTTGCTATAGAATATGATTTTACATATACAATATGCGGCAAAATGTCTCCGGAAGCTTGGTTAAATGACCAAAAGTGTCAGCCTTATGATTTTATAAAAGCTAAACAGCATTGTAAAAAATGTGAAAACCAAAATTGTACAATGCTGTTTATTATGGACGATTCGGCTTTTTAGTTAGCTTCGTTTTATACAAAGAAAATAATTGCAAAATGTAATGTTTTTATAATAGTATAACTAAAAAGTGAAAGGAGTAAAAATGAAATTGTATTCTAAAGAAGCCCTGCTTTTAGGCGGATTATATACTGTTTTAGCTATTCCTTTCACTTATTTAAATGAAGCAAGCAGCGGCATCTTACTGCTGCTGTTTGTCGGTTTAGCAATAATACTTTGGTTAAAGAAAAAACTTAGGTTTTTAGAGCGTATGATTTCCGGCTATCCTAAAATTTCAAGTTGTTTAAGTTCTATGGGGTGGTATCCCTATGTTTTTATAATCTTTACAGTCAGTTTTACCGCTTCCGGTTATTTTATAGATTATCAAGATGATTCCATAGAAAAAGTATTTTCAATTTTTGATTATGGTACAATTATCTTGCTAGTTATTTCTTTGGTTTATGCGATTTATAAAAATTTTAAGAAACAGTCATAGATTTCCGCATTTCCGATTCGCAATGAATTAAGCAATAAAAAAGCCCTGCTGAAAAGCAAGGCTTAAAACATTGGAGATAGTTATAAAACAAAATCAGTCTTCGGTTTCCGGCTCGTCTTCGCCAATCATTTCTGTGGTCAGATGACCAGCGTCAGCGCGGATTTTGTTTTCTATTTCTTCGGCAACTGCCGGATTCTCGGCTAAATATTTTTTGGCGTTTTCACGGCCTTGACCGATTTTGTCGCCGTTATACGAGAACCAAGCGCCGGCTTTTTCAATGATTCCGGATTTTACGCCTAAATCAATCAGTTCGCCGGTTTTGGAAATTCCTTCGCCGTACATAATGTCAAAGTCCACAGTCTTAAACGGAGGAGCAACTTTGTTTTTCACAATTTTCACGCGGGTTTGCGAGCCGATAACTTCATCTTTGTCTTTAATCGCACCCACGCGGCGGATGTCCATACGCACAGAAGCGTAAAATTTCAAAGCGTTACCGCCGGTTGTGGTTTCCGGATTGCCGAACATGACTCCCAGCTTCATACGAATTTGGTTGATGAAGATAATCAGAGTGTTGGAGCGGGCAACCGTGGCGGTCAGTTTACGCAAAGCCTGACTCATCAAGCGAGCCTGCAAGCCCATGTGCGCATCGCCCATTTCGCCTTCCAATTCGGCCTTCGGCACCAAAGCGGCCACCGAGTCGACAACCATCACGTCAATAGCGCCGGAACGCACCAGGGTATCGGCAATTTCCAAAGCCTGTTCGCCGGAATCCGGCTGCGAAACCAGCAAGTTTTCAATATCCACGCCGATTTTTTTAGCATACGACGGGTCAAGAGCGTGCTCGGCATCAATAAAAGCACAAGTGCCGTTGCGTTTTTGGGCCTGAGCGATTACGCTTAAAGCCAATGTGGTTTTACCGGAGCTTTCCGGACCGTAAATTTCAATAATACGACCCTTTGGCAAACCACCGATTCCCAAAGCAATATCAATACCCAAAGAACCGGTCGGAATCGCCTCTATATCAATGTTGGTATTCTGCCCGAGGCGCATAATAGAACCTTTGCCGAAAGCTCGTTCAATTTGGCTCAGGGCGGCGTCTAACGCTTTATCTTTTTCCATATTTGTTTATCCTTAAAAAATTATCCTAAATTCTTTATCCCGCATTTTCAGCAAAAACTCAATACGAGTCTGAATTTATCCGCTGAAATGTATATTGTTCTAATTTTGTTCTAATGGCAAGCACTTTATTATAAATTTGTGAATAATTATTTAAAAATTGCGCCGCTCCGGAAAAAAGTGCTAAGTAAAAAGCAAAGGAGAAATACCATGTTGGAAGATGCTTATCAGCTGTTGAAAGAAAAATCGGAAGAATGTTTGCAAAAAGTGGCTCATGATAAATTTTTTGTGGGCTATACCAAAGAAAAAATCCGCCATTCTTATCAGGTTATGGGGGCGGGCAACTACATTGTTCCGCGTGTGAAATGGCTGAAAAGCAAAGATTCTGAATATGTGGATATGGTAAAGTCGGCAGTTCTTTTGCATGATATCTGCCGATTCGCCGAGATAGAGGAAAAATGCCTGCATAACCGGCAGATTGATCACGGAGTCGCCGGCGGCGAATTTTTGCGCACCGTGCCGGAGTTTTCGGATATTCGTATATGGCTGCCGATAAAGCATCACGGACATTTGATAGAAGCCTTGTACGCTGACGAGGAATATAAAAATATTGCTGATGAAGAGCTGAAACAAGAGGTTGCGCGGATTTGCTTTATTATCCGCGATGCCGATAAAATCGCTAATTTGCGGATGTTTGCCTATGAGCCGCAGATGCGCTATTTGTTTTTAGGTAAAAAAGATATTGTGCCGGAAATCGACGGGCATATTTCAGCAAAAGTATGGCAAGAGGCGGATACTTATACAACATTTTCACGCGGGGCAGAATCTACCCCGGCAGACCGTATGGCCGGATATTTGTCGTGGTATTATGATATCAACTATCAGTATTCCATTGATTTTTGCAACAAATTGAATGTTACGCCGCGCTTGGTCGAATTTTTCAAGTGGATTTGCGTTGATGAAGCATTTAAAACCAAGCTGTTAGCCCGATTCGCTGATTTTTTGGAAAATCATCCGTATTTGCGCTGAGGCTTATTTCCAAAGTTTTTTGCGGCTGCGGAACTCCTCAATGGTGGCGGTAACTACGGCGCCGAACAAGACGATTGTCCACCATGAATACATCCAGACCAGTAAAATCGGCACTGTGGCAAGTGCGCCGTAAAGCGTGCGGTAGGTAACGTTCAGCACCAAAAAATAGCCGAAGCCGACCCGCAGCAATAAGGTTAAAATTAAGGTGACGCAAGCGCCGGCAAATGCGCTGGAAAGGCGGATTTTTTTGTTTGGCACAATCACATACGACAGCCATAAAAAGAAAAACGTGATAAGATTCGGCAAAATAAATGTCATAAAAAAGTTATAGCCCAAAAAATGCTCGGGATGAAAATATTTGAGCGTCAGCAAATAGCCTTTGAGCGAAAGGGCTGTACCGACCAAGAGCGGGCAAAGCGTGATGATTGTCCAATAGAGCGTGATTTTGGTGGCTAAACGGCGGTGTTTTTTGACTTTAAAAATAAAATTAAAACTGTTTTCTATGGTAAACAGCAGCAAAATTGCCGTGACAGCGATACCTAAAACGCCGATGGTTGTCAGTTTGCTGGAAGCGGCGACAAACTGCATAATATAGTTTTGAATGTTCTGCTCTATGTTAGGCACAAAATACTGAATAAGCGAGTCTTGCACCTGTGCCCGCACGTTTTCAAACACTGGAAAGGCGGCGAAAATCGCCAAGGCAATGGCAATCAGCGGCACCACGGCAATCAATGTGGTATAGCTGAGCGAAGCGGCCACCCGCAAAATCATTGCGTCTTTGGTGCGCCAGCGCAGATATTTGAAAAAAAGCCGGCAGAATTTACTGAATTTTGCGGTGTCGAATTGATTCGCCATTTTACAACTTTCAAAAAAATGTTTACAAAGCAGATAATTTTGTATAAGTATCTCTACAGTAACTTACTTCCAAAAAGGGAAGTAGTCTAGAACAAAATTTATAAAGGAACTAGAAAATGGCTATTGAACAACTTATGGCCGGTAAAAAAGGCCTGATTATGGGTCTTGCCAATGACAAATCTATTGCTTGGGGTATTGCTCAGGCTTTGAATGCGCATGGTGCGCAGCTTGCAATTTCATATCAAAATGAAATGCTGGAAAAAAGAGTTAAACCTTTGGCAGAACAGCTGAACAATCCTCTTTTGATTAAATGCGATGTTTCCGATTCTGCTTCAGTTGAAGCTTGCTTTAAAGAATTGGGCGAAAAATGGGGCAAAATTGACTTTGTTGTTCACGCTATTGCTTTTTCGGATAAAGATCAGCTGCGCGGCCGTACAATCGACACCACATTGGATAACTTCACAATGACTATGCACATTTCCTGCTACTCATTCTTGGAAGCTTGCCGCTGTGCCTCTCCGATTATGAACGAGGGCGGTTCAATTTTGACCTTGACCTATTTGGGTTCTGAACGCGTATTGCCAAACTACAATATTATGGGCGTGGCTAAAGCCGCTTTGGAAGCTTCGGTTCGCTATGCCGCTGTGGACATGGGTAAGCAGGGCGTTCGCGTAAACGCTATTTCTTCCGGCCCGATTAAAACTTTGGCCGCTGCCGGTATCGGCGATTTCCGCACAATTTTGCGCTGGAACGAATTAAACGCTCCATTGCAGCGCAACGTTCATCAGACAGAAGTCGGCAATATGGCTTTGAGCTTGTTGTCTGATTTAGGCTCTGCCGTAACCGGCGAAGTTCTGCACGTTGACTGCGGCTATAACACCATTGCTATGGTTAATATTGCTAATGCTGCCGAAAGCGCTGATGTTCTTAAAGAATTTTAAGCTGCAATATATCAGCAAAAAAGTCCCCAATTTTTTCGGTTGGGGGCTTTTTTTATTGCAAGCGGTGTAAAAATAGCCTAATCTACAACCAGAAAGGTTAAAGATAAATGGTTAAAATCTCGGCATATATTGTTACATTAAATGAAGAAAAACGCTTGGGCAAAACTTTGCAGGCTCTGAAAAAAGTGGCTGATGAAATTTTTGTGATAGACAGCGGCAGCACGGATAAAACTCAAGAGATTGCCGAAAAATACGGCGCTAAATTTTTGTTTCATAAATGGAAAAATATTTCGGCGCAGAAACATTACGGGCAGGGGCTTTGCCATAATGACTGGGTGCTGTCTTTGGACGCTGATGAAGTTTTGTCGCCGGAGCTGATTGCCGAGATTAAGGAAAAAATGAAAAATCCGGCTGCGGATGCGTATAAAATGAAAATTTGCGATATGCTTCCGGGGGATAAAAAGCCGCGTTTATTGGCCAAAACTTATAATCAGGTGCGCTTGTATAACCGCAAGAAAAGCAATATGCCAGATGATTTGACACACGACCGTGTGGTGGTTGGCGAAGGTGCAGTGGTAGAGCAATTAAAGTCAAAAGTTCATCATTATTCGTATGTTTCTTTGGCCCAAACTTGGTTCAAGCTGAATATGTATACCGATGAACTGGTTAAGGTAGCCATAAAAGAAGGGCGTTATTATACCCGCCTGCGCTTATACACGGAATTTCCACGTCAGTTTTTGGTATATTATTTCAAAAAGCGTTATTTTTTGTATGGAACCTGCGGGTTTTGGATGGCAACAACTTATGCTTATTTCCGTTTTTTGAAAATCGCCAAGTGGTTTGAGTGGAAAGCTCTCAATTCCGTAAAATAATAAACTAAAAAACCGTTCTTTAAAAAAAGAACGGTTTTTTTATCAGTATTTCACTTGATGGCGGGTAATTGCATTTGAGTCGGACTTAAAGTCAGAAGTCAAAGCAAGCGAACCATCAGTCATTTTTGTCAGTAAAATCTGCTTGCCGTCAGGATATTGATATACAGTACCCTTGATAACAGGCCACACCAGTGAAGAAGCATTTGTTTCAACAGCTTTGTTGGTGCGCAGATCATAGAACTTGTCATCTTGCTTGATGCAAGGGATGACCTTTTTAATTTTAGGATTATTGTAGTCCGGAATATAAGGCCCGCCTATTTGAGAAACACCGGCGTGCAGCTTAACAACACAAACAACTTCACAACCCTTTTTTAACATAACAAAATCATTCATATGCATCATATTTAATAAAACAATAATAAATAAAATAATCAAATTGTGGTTACTATATACTATTTTTTGTGCGTTTTGTCAATAGACTTTTTAACTGAAAATTAAAAAAACTTCCGAAAAATATCGGAAGTTGTGAAAATGAAATTGCAGCAAAGGATTTTAATCCTTAGGATCATGGTTAATACCCTGCATAGCCAGTATGGCGCTCATTCTGTCGCGGTTGGCGTCTTCGCGGGAATATTCTTTACCTTGTTCTTTGGCAACTTTTCTTTCGTTGTCAACCGCAGCAGCAGCCACATCATGAATATTTCTTTTAGCTTCTAATTGAGCTTTTCTTTCTAAAACACGTTTTGTAGCTTGAGTCATATTTTTTCTCCTAAAATGTTTGTTCTGAATATAAAGTAGCATTTTATAGTTATTTTGTCAACTTTCTTTCTCAAAAAACATTTAAGGCAAAAAGTAAACCGCTATTTTCTTTACAGAAAAAAGCGGTTTGAACGATTGACTGTCAGTCAGTATTAACATGCCTTGACTCTACGATTAGACTTTACACGAATTCGTGCAAAACGGCAGCGACGGGAAACGCCGAGACCAATGTCCTCACGATGTGCCTGAGCGTCGAGACGAAGCTGTTCACGTGCTTCTTTTTCTGTGTAACCGCGATCCATCAAGTACTTAACCTCCTCTTCTTGTGAAGCCTTGGCTTTGTTCTTGATATTGCGACCCAAAGCAAGAGATGCGTCACGACCCAGCTGATGCTCTTCTGCTGTTAATGGACGACCAAGAGATCTCAAAGCTGCCAAAACAACTGAAGGGTTCTCAACGAAATTAACACTAGCTGTAGCAAAAGTATTCTGTACCATAATAATACGAATTTAAAGGGTTTATAATAATATGAATTTCACTTATATTTATACCATTTTTACCGACTTTTGTCAACATTGATTCTGCTGCTTTCTAAAAAAAATGTTGTAATTGCGGCGGTGTCTGCTAATATCAAAGGCAGATATCAATAACAGAGCTGTTAAAAATGGAAAAATCTCAAAAAAAATTAGGAATTATCGCCGGCGGCACCGGATTGCCGAAAATGCTGATAGACCATTGCTTAGACACCGGCCGCGAGTTTTATGTGCTGGCAATAGAGGGCAACGCCGATAAGGCGGCTTTTACTCCGCTGATTCCGCATAAATGGATTCGCATCGGGCAGGCCGGAACCGGCTTTAAGACTTTTGCCGATGAGGGGGTGGAAGAAGTCGTGATGATTGGCACGATTCATCGTCCGACTCTGGCGGAATTAGTGCCTGATTTGCGCACGGCGGCGTTTTTTGCTAAAATCGGTATGAAAGCTTTGGGCGATGACGGAATTTTACGCGCTTTGATTAAAGAGATAGAGGCCGAAAATATGCGGGTTGTCGGTATTCATGAGGTTATGCCGGAACTTTTGGCGCAAGAGGGCGTACTCACAAAGCATAAGCCGGACAAACAGGCGGAAGCCGATATTGAACGCGGCGTGGAAGTCGGTTTGGCTTTAGGCCGGTTGGATGTCGGGCAGTCTGTGATTGTGCAGCAGGGCTTAATCCTTGGCGTAGAGGGCATAGAGGGAACCGACGAACTGGTGCGCCGCTGCGGAACCTATCAGCGCAAAGGCGCAGCCGGAATTTTGGTTAAATTGCGCAAGCCGCAGCAGGATTTGCGTATAGATTTGCCGGCTATCGGCACGCGGACGATTGAAAATCTGCATAATGCCGGTTTCCGCGGTTTGGCGGTGCACGCCGGCAATGCGCTTATGGTTGACGCCGAAGAGGTTATAAAATTGGCTGATAAATACGGAATGTTTATAAAGGGAATTATCCCGGAGGAGAAAAAATAATGAAATATTATCTGATTGCAGG
>CAVGVF010000002.1:0-26611 GCA_963632615.1 uncultured Eubacteriales bacterium | reverse complement strand
TTGCAGGAGAGCCGTCGGGAGATTCGCTGGGCGCGCGTTTAATTCAGGCTTTGCGCCGCAAAGATAAAAATGCCGAATTTTATGGAGTCGGCGGCGAGAGCATGCAGGCCGAGGGCGTGAAGTCTTTGTTTAATATCAGCGACTTGGCGATTATGGGACTGGCCGAGGTTATTCCGAGCATTCCGCGTGTGCTGCGCCGTATCAATGAAACGGTTGCCGATATTCAGAGAGTGCAGCCGGATGTGGTGGTAACCATAGACAGTTGGAGTTTTTCCGCCCGCGTGCATAAAAAACTGCGTCAGCTGAAATTAAACATTCCGCAGGTGCATTATGTGGCGCCGCAGGTTTGGGCTTGGAAAAAGAAACGCGCCCGCACCATGTATAAATATATTGACTTACTGCTGACTTTGTTTCCGCAAGAGCCTAAATATTTTACACCGTATAATTTGGCAACCGAATTTGTCGGACATCCGGTTATTGAAAGCGAAGTTGTCAACGGCGTGAAAGGCGACTTCAAAAAACGTCATCATATTCCGGAAGAAAATCGCTTGCTGCTGGTGCTTCCGGGGTCGCGCCATAATGAGGTGGAGCGCTTGCTGCCGACGTTTTTGGAAGTAGTAAAGCAGCTGCACGAACGCTATAACGATTTTTCTTTTGTGATTCCGACAGTCGGCACGGTTGCCGCGCAAGTTAAGGATATGGTTAAGCAATCAGGCTTGCCGATAGAAATTGTTGAGGGAACTAAAGAACGCCATGACGCTTTTAAAAGCGGCGATGTGGCGATTGCCGCGTCCGGTACGGTGGCGCTGGAATTGGCGATTGTCGATGTTCCGCATATTATCGCCTATAAAGTTCCAAAACTGACCGAATGGCTGGCGCGCCACTTTATTCATATTCAATTTGTGAATTTAAGCAATATTCTGCTGGGTAAAGAGGTAGTGCCGGAATTGCTGCAGCAGGACTGCACGGTTGAAAAAATAATGTACTATGTTGAACAGTTTATGAAGCATAAGCCGGTTTATAATCAGCAAATGGCCGGATTCGAAAAAGTGCGCAAGCTGTTGGGCATGGGGCAGCAGACGCCGAGCGACAATGCCGCTGAAGCCATTATAAGGGAAATCAAAAACTATAAAAAATGAGGCTGTTCCGTAACATAGCGTCAGAAATAAAAGAAAATTTTTTCGCCGAGCAAAGCCGGTGGCTGGCTTGGGTGCCGTTTTTGTTCGGCTTGGGCATTGCAGTGTATTTTGCTTTGCCGTTTGAGCCTGGCTATTGGCATACTCTGGGCGTTTTTGAAGTGACTTTGCTGCTGTTTTATCTGCTGCGCCATAAGGGGCTGCATCTGCTTTTTACGGCGATTCTATTGGTTGAATTCGGCTTTATGGATATTCAGCTGCAAACTTTGCTGAAAAGCCGTAAAACCGTGTTTACGCCGGAAGTTACAGACTATATTAAAGGGCAAATCAGCGCGGTTTCATATAATGAAAAAGGGCGAAAACGGCTGCTTTTGCAGAATGCCGAAAATTTTGACGAGCCGCTTAAGGGGAAATACCGCGTTACGGTGATGAACGGCGGAAATACAGAGTTTGAAGTCGGGCAATGCGTGGAGCTGGTTGGGACGTTTTTTCCGCCATCGCCCGTGCCGGTGCTGAATGGTTTTCAGCTGAACCGAAAATATTTTTACGAAGAAATCAGCGGGATAGGCTATGCCAACAGCTCGGTTTTTGTGATTGACTGCGAGCAGGGGCAGCCGTCGTCTTTCCGGATTCGCCTTAACAAAATCCGCCAGCAGATTACGGACGATGTGGCAAAAATTTTACCGCCGGATGAAGCCGGAATTGTCGATGCGGTGCTGATTGGCGAACAAAGCCGCACGCCGAAACACATAGTCAATAATTACCGCGATTCGGGGCTGGCGCATTTTCTTTCGGTTTCCGGTTTGCACATGGGGGCGATTGCCGGTCTGGTGTTTTTTGTGCTGCGTTTTTTGCTGGCGCTGTTTCCGGCTGTAGCTTTGCGTTATGATGTCAAAAAACTTGCCGCAGCCGGAGCAATTCTTTTCAGTGCGCTGTATTTGCTGGTTTCAGGTATGGCAGTGCCGGCAGAACGGGCGTTTATTATGACCGCGGTGGTGCTGCTGGGGGTTATTTTTAACCGGCAGGCGATTTCTATGCGTATGGTTTGTTTCGCCGGTTTGGTGCTGCTGATAGTTTCGCCGCAGGCTCTGATTTCCATCAGCTTTCAAATGTCGTTTGCGGCGGTGGTAGCCTTAATCGCTTTTTATGAAAAATATGCGCAAAAGATTGCTTTATGGTCGGTAAATCGGGGAATTTTCAGCAAGATTTTCTTTTATTTGGCAGGGATTGTGATTTGCGATTTTGTGGCGAGCTTGGCGACAATGCCGTTTGCGATTTATCATTTTCATCGGATTTCGGTTTATACCAGCTTAGCCAATCTGTTGGCCGGTCCGTTAATCGGTTTGGTTTTAATGCCGCTGATTTTGCTTTGTTTGGTCGCTCTGCCGCTGGGCTTGGTTTTATATCCGCTGCAAGCTTTAGGTTTTGGCGTGGGCTGGCTTAATAAAATAACGGGATTTGTTTCGTCTTTGCCGCATAGCGTCGCTTATGTGGATTCTCTGCCGTTTTGGGGATTCGCGCTGATTGTCTGTGGCGGCTGGTGGCTGTGCGTATGGCAGAGAAAGTGGCGCTTGTGGGGAGTGCTGCCGATTCTGATTGGTGCCAGTACGGTGTTTTTCGGTTCGCAGCCGGATATGGTTTTTGCTCCCAAAGGCGAGGGGATTGCCTTGCGCAATAAGGCGGGAGAAATGCTGCTTATGCCAATGAAAACCGATAGCTGGACAGTATCGGTTTGGCGTGAAAATCTGCATTTGAAAGAGCTGAGTAAAGAACAGCGGGAAGAATTGAAAGAAATTTTTGCCGGCAGCAAAACGGATTTGGAAAATATTGCCCTGCAATGCGAGGCGAAAAAATGCGTTTATCTGGATTCGATTGAGTTTTCCAAGCAAGGAGATATCAAAATAGACGGGAAAAATATTGACAATAGCGCCGGAGGGTATATCTTTAGGCGAGATAAAACAAAAGTTGTGCCGCTGCAGCCGCAAGGTGTTTGCCGGCCGTGGCATAACTGCATTAAACAAGAAAGGGATAAAAATGACTGAAACAGTTGAAAAAACTGAAAATGAAAAAAATCTGCTGACTGCGTTTGTGGCAGGTTACAAAAATATCTTTAACTTCAAAACCCGCGCCAGCAAATATGACTATTGGGGATTTATTTTTGCTAATTTCCTGTTTAGTTTGATTTTAATTGTTGCCGGAGTAGGTTTGTCGCTGTTATTTCCTGTAAGAGCATTGATGGATGCAGGTGTAATTATATATTTCGCATATTCAATAGTGAAGGCAATTGCTGCATTAGCTTTATCTGCGCGCCGTCTGCATGATACCAATCATAGCGGAAAGCACTTGTTTATCTTTTTAGCTCCAATTCTTATGGTTGGACTTATTGCAGGATTTTCAGGCGCATTATCAGCGCTGTCGGCAAACGGTAATCCTGTTTCAGATTCTTTTAAAACTATATGTACAGCAGCCGGTTCAGCATTGGGAATATTTATTATAGGTTATATTGTTTGGATTGCTGTTATGCTGATGAGAAAAGGAAATGCAGAAGAAAACAGATTCGGCAAGCCGGTAGAAGAAGATAAAAAATATGACAAATTTGCCAATCTTTACATTATTTTATATGTTTTGATAAGTATTGCAGGTGGTGTTGCTGATTTTATGTCAGAAAATAATAGCAAAAACGCCGATGCCGTAGATACCGTTTCTGGTGAAACTTCTGTCGATACTGTCGATGCGGATTCTAACGCCGATACTGACACTCAAGAACCTGCTGCTGAAGAGCCTGCAGAAGCTGAAACAGAAGCTCAGCCGGAAAATTCTGCCGAAGTGGAAACACCAAGCGTCCCGATGCATGAAAGTGCAGAATAATAAAAAAATGCTTGCAAAGGACGTGGTTTTACGTTTTAATGCAAGCATTGATTTTGCGGATGTAATTCAATGGTAGAATAGAAGCTTCCCAAGCTTATAACGGGGGTTCAATTCCCCTCATCCGCTCCAATAAAAACAAGACACCCGTTAGGGTGTTTTTGTTTTTATATATAGAGGGGAATTGAACCCTAAGAGGGCTTGAGGAAAAACATCTATCCGGCGGATAGATGTTTGACGAAAGGCGCAGATTGCCAAAGAGCAAGCTAGCTTCAGCGAAGCACAGCGATTTGCTGAAATCAAGTCTTCCCCTCATCCGCTCCAAAAAAACAAAGGCACCCACCAGGGTGCTTTTTGTTTTTTTAAATATAGGGGAAACGAACCCCGGAAGGCTTAAGCAACTCAGTCAATGTATTTTTACCTTGCGTTTGCGGAGAAAATGTGCGATAATCTCCGCATAATTTGCGGAGAAAAAATGTATATATATGAATTGAAAGATTGGCCACATTTTACATGGCAAGAAGAGAAAATTTCAGATTTATTATCCGAAGTATCTTTTTTGCAAGGAAAAATAATCGGAAAAATGGCTGCTTTGGGATTTGACTTTCAGCAAGAAGCCATACTTCAAAATATGACCGATGAAATAACTAAATCCAGTGAAATTGAAGGTGAATCATTAAATACGGAACAGGTGAGGTCGTCTATTGCCCGAAGATTGAACATTTATAGCAATAATATGGTTTCCAGCAGCCATCATATTGACGGTATTGTCGAAATGATGGTTGATGCTACGCATAATTATAAAGCGGAAATAACCTTAAAAAGATTATGCGGATGGCATGCAGCACTGTTTCCTACCGGATACAGCGGAATGTACAAAATTAAAGTAGGCGAGTTGAGAGATGACAAAGACGGACCTATGCAGGTAGTATCATCAGATATGAGACGGACAATCGTTTATTATGAAGCTCCTTCAGCCGATAAACTTGATGATTATATGAAAGATTTTTTACAGTGGGCGAATAATGCAACAGATATAAACCCTATTATAAAAGCAGCAATCACGCATTTATGGTTTATTACTTTGCACCCGTTTGAAGACGGAAACGGCCGTATTACCCGTGCGTTGACGGATATGATGCTATCCAGAGCCGAAAATATACCTTATAGATTTTACAGTATGTCCGCCCAAATTCAAAAAGATAAAAAAGAGTATTATAACGTGTTAGAAAATACTCAAAAAGGCTCTTTAGATATTACGGATTGGCTGAATTGGTTCTTAAATTGTTTAGCTGAATCTATTACCAATTCAGATGAATTGGCCGATAAAATTATTCATAAGGCATTATGCTGGCAAGAATTTAATAAAACGGTTTTAGATAAAAATCAGCAGAAAATTATCAATATGCTTCTGGATGGTTTTGAGGGAAATTTGACTTCAAATAAATGGGCTAAAATATGCAAATGTTCACAAGATACAGCCACCCGTTCAATTAAATATTTAATTGAAAATAATATTTTAGAGCAAAAAGGAAGCGGGCGCAGTACACACTATATATTAAAATGCGGAGAAAATATGCGATAATCTCCGCATAATTTGCGGAGAAAATGTATTCCGCAGCTGTTTCAGATATGGATGATAAACAAATCTGATAAAATAAATCCGAAAAATTTTCACTTTACTTTTAATTGTACAGACGCTAAATTCTTTACTGGATAAATGAGAATTTATCTGAGGTTTAGAAGCCTCGTTAAGGTTGTTCGTTTAAATGCGGACGTAAAACTATCTTTCTGCTAAAACGGCAGGAAGGTAGCAAATAGGGTATATAACAATACCTAATAACTACACTATTCCTTAAATAGCTTCTAACTTCCTGCTGCCTTTTTGGGTGGCATTTTATTTTTTATCAGAAAGGAAGTTACTATGAAAGATAATCAAACAGGCCGCTCGATGATAGAAATGCTCGGAGTTCTTGCCATAATCGCCGTGTTGAGCGTGGGCGGAATTGCCGGTTACGGCAAGGCTATGCGGATGTGGAATTCTAATTTGCAAAAAGAACAATTAACCCAGCTTTTTCAGTCTTTAATCAGATTGCGCTATGATTTAAGCCATGACCGGCAGTATGTTGAAAAATCCGGAAATGTGGCGGAAATTTTATATGCCTTGAATGAAGTTCCGACCGGAATGAGATATAATGTAAATTTGCTGGATAAAACCGGAAATTGGTATTCTATAGGATATGGAAAAAGCTGCTGGCAGACCAGAAAAGACAGCGATGAACAGACTTGTGAGTTTTTGATGGCTTTTAATGTCAGATTCGTAAAAACTGATTCCGCTTTGGCACCGACATCCGAAGATTTATGCGTTAATGTTGTAAATGTGGCTAAAGAAAATTCAAAGGATATCAGAAGTATTCAAACATTTTTAAGCACCAAAGATAAAAATGACGCTGAAAATTGGCGCGGATATACCCAGAAAGTTGAATTTAATCAATCTAACTTAAAAACAGCAACACCAATGCAGATTTTACAGATGTGCCGAAAATGTCAAGATCATCCTTCTTGCAGCATACAAGTGCAGCTTAATCCTAATTAGGTTTTAATAAATATAAAAAAAGCCCAAAAGTGTAGATGTCGGGCTTTTTTTGTGATATTACCAAATTACATTTAAATAACAGTAATCGCTGGTTTGTTTAAGACATTTATTGCATTCATCTATAATGGTATTGATTTTTAGGTTGCTCAGGCAAGCTTTGTTTGGTTCACAGTATTGATCTCCGTAGAAAACAGTTTCTTGTCGGCGGTTCTGATTGCTGAAACCAGCAAGGTAAACCGAGGCATGCAAAGGCTGTACAAATTTTTGCACAAGATTTTGGCAGTATTTTGCCTGCATAATAGGAGTATCATTTTTATTACCAAGCAATAAATACATGCGTAAAAATTTAGGATCATTTTCATATACGACAACTTGAGAAACATAACCATTATTATCAGTGGCCAAACTTCCGCCCCAAACAGACCATCCAGCAGGAAGAACACCGGTGTTTTTTGCTAAAACATAATTTATTCCATTGTTATCTTTACTGTTTATTCTAAATTGTTGCAAATTAAAAAATACTGATGAATATTCCTCCGCAACTTTATTCATTTTATACATTTCCATAGCTTTGGAATAGCCGGCAATACCGCCGATAGATAAAACTCCGATAATTGCAAGAACGCCAAGCATTTCAATCATGCTGCGGCCGGATTCATAAGTTGCAGATGTAGCTGCTAACATAGGATTTGCAGAGAGAGAGAGAGAGTTATTTATTGCTTTATTCATTATTTTATCCCATAAAAATTAGTAATTTAATATACTGTTTAAACTATAAGTAAGTATAAGTCAAATTATATTGAATTTCGTAGTTTTAAATTTACTTAAAATAAAACCCCGTATCAAATTCTCTCAATACAGGGTTTTATAGTTCTTTAATCTTGCCGAAAATTAAGCGGCTTTTTTCATTTTTTCAGCAGCAAATTCGTTCATCTTGCTGATAACATACGATTGCTCTTCTTCTGTCAGGTAAGGAGTCATCGGAATGCTGCAAACGGTTTTAGAAAGTTTTTCGCAAACCGGCAAAGAACGGTTGTTCCATTTAGCGTATGCAGTCTGAGTGTTTACCGGACGAGGGTAGTAAGCACCGCAAGGAATGCCGTTGGCTTTCAAGTAATCCATCAATTCATCGCGGTCTTCGCAGTTGATAGTGTACAAAGCGTATGCAGATTGGCAGTTCGGCAAAATCTGCTGTTTGTTAAAGTAAGAGCTTAACTCTTCGTCATAGCGTTTTGCAACTTTGTAACGGTCTTTCAGTTCTTGTTCAAATACTGTCAATTTCAGCAGCAATACTGCAGCTTGGAAAGAGTTCATACGGCCGGTTATACCCAAACGAACGTTGTCGTAGTGGTCTTCCGGGCTCATACCGTGAACGCGGCAGGATTTAACCAATTCATTTTCTTCATTGGTGTTAGAGAATACAGCACCGCCGTCGCCGTAGCAGCCCAATGGTTTTGTCGGGTAGAATGATGTAGCTGTCATATCGGCGATAGAACCGGCGTGCTTGCCGTGGTAAACCGAACCAAAAGACTGGCAGGAGTCGGACAAAACTTTCATGCCGTTTTCATGAGCGATTTTAATGATTTCGTCATAATCGCACGGAGAACCGAAAATATCAACGGCTACAACGGCTTTAAGGTTTAATTTGCCCTCTTTTTTAACTTCGGCAATGGCTTTTTTCAAATCTTCCGGATTCATATTGTAAGTGTTCGGATCTGAGTCTACAAAAATCGGGGTTGCACCAAGCAAAACCGGAGCTTCGGCCGAGGCCACAAATGTAAATGAAGATACAAATACGGCATCGCCGGATTTTACACCCCAAGCCATTAAAGCAAGAGTTAAGGCGTCTGTACCCGAACCGCAGGTAGAGCAGTATTTTGTGCCGGCAAATTTAGCTAATTTTTCATCCAGTTCTTTGGTTTCCGGACCTTGGCAATAAGCGCCGTGATTTAAGATGGTTTTGAAAGAGTCTAAAAACTTTTCCTGACCAATAACTTTTTGAGCAGTTGCGCAGTCAAACAAGTTGATTTTGGTAGATGGTTTATTTGTCATAATATATCTTCCTTATAAAAAATGTTTTTAACTGTTTGGCAGGTTACACTGATTCGGCAGGCTGTGCAACACACAAAAAGTTACGGTTTTGTAACATTGTATATGCAAAAAAGACGGTGCATGAAGCATCGTCTTTTCAAATTCAGGTTCGCTGAAATTAGAAAGTATATCTGACACCGAGCATAATTTCGTGATCGCGGGCGGTCAGTTTAGCAACTTCGCCGTCGCCTAAGTTTTTGCGGATGCGGCCTAAATCGGCATAACGGTAGCCGGCATCAACTGTCCAGTGAGATGTCAAATCGTATGTTACGCCAGCCATAACCTGCCAAGCCAAATTATAGACGGATTTGGTTTCGCCGCCTTGAACTTTCAGATAAGAAGAACCGATACCGGCGCCGATGTATGGAGTCCAAGGTGTGCAAGTCAAATAATCAAAATAAGCATTGGCCATTACAGAATGCTTATAAAGTCTGAAGTGGGTTGTGTCAGCTTCAGCTTCTCCATCTTCACTGAAATCTACATCGTAAAAGTTTCTTTTGATATCGCGGGAATTGTTCAATTCCAATTCGCCGCGTACATAACCGGCTTGAACACCGTATGCAATGTGAGTGCCGAACAATTCTTTGTTTGCTTTGGTGCGGCTCAATTCAGCTTCTTCCGGATCAGACTGTTTGATATTAACTTTATTAAAGTCGTATGAAATTTTGCCTGAAACATATTGGTTGATTTCAGCGTTTGCATTTGCTCCAAACAAGCAAGCTACGCCGGCTAGCAATAAAAATTTTTTCATAGTTCATTCCTTTTTCAAAATTGTAACTACATTCACATTAACTCTTTTTTTGGTATACGCAAGACAAAAATAATTACTTAATTGTAACAAAAAAAGACGATGCACAAAGCATCGCCTTTTCAAATTCTGTCTCAGCAGATTAGAAAGTATATCTAACACCGAGCATAATTTCATGATCGCGGGCAGTCAATTTAGAAACGCTGCTGCCGTTGTTTTTGCGGATACGACCCAAGTCAGCATAACGATAACCTGCATCAACAGTCCAATGAGAGTTTACATCGTATGCGATACCGCCCATAACTTGCCATGCCAAGTTGTATACAGATTTAGCGTGGCTGCCGTTGTCAGCTTTCAAATAAGCAGAACCCAAACCTGCACCAACGTATGGAGTCCAAGGTGTGCATGTCAGGTAGTCAAAATAAGCATTAGCCATTACAGAGTGCTTATAAAGTCTGAAGTGAGCCAAACCATCGTTGTAGTTTCTTTTAATATCGCGGGAATTGTTCAATTCCAATTCACCACGAACATAACCGGCTTGAACACCGTATGCAATGTGAGTGCCGAACAATTCTTTGTTGAATTTACCGCGGGTCAATTCAGCTTTGTTAGCAGTAGCTTGTTTTGCATTAACTTTGTTAAAGTCATAAGAAACTTTACCGGATACATACTGATTTACTTCAGCTTGCGCATTAACGCTGAGTAAGCAGGCAACACCGGCCAATAACAAAAATTTTTTCATAGTTTATTCCTTCTAAATATTACTTTTGAACAACAATATTACTATTCGTATTGTAACAGCGCTAATTTAGAGCGATAAAGTCAAATAGTCAAGAAATATTGTTATAAATTTTGGCAACAATTTGCGAAAATTTTTAAATCGGGTATGTATATAAAGGCAAAAGTTTAAAAATAAGTATACAAAATACGCCCGTTTTTTTGCAGCCAGGCATGTCCTTTTTCCCAATCCGGATATAAATTTGCCACGCATTGCCAAAATGCCGGCGAATGGTTTGGATGTTTGAGGTGCGAAACTTCATGCGCCATCAAATAGTCTATCACATATTTTGGTGCCAGCGCTATGCGCCAATTATAGTTGATATTGTTGAGGGTGGAACAGCTGCCCCAGCGCGATTTGGTGTCTTTTATGCAAATTCCGTTGATTTTGCAGCCGATTTGAGCGGTCAGTGCTGCCGACAGCTTGTAAAATTCTTGTTCGGCGGCTTTGCGGATGTAGTCTTTGACACGGCGGTGTAAAAATTCCGCTCCGCCCGAAACTATCAGCGTGCCGCCGTCCAGCCTTGCGCCGCAGCGGGCGTTCGGCTGATGAGAAATTGTCACATTTTGCCCAAACAATGAAATTGTTTCGCCGTTACAGAAATATTTTCGCTCCGGCAGCTTGCGCAGCGCTTCCAAAATCCAGTCCATATTTTCGTTTACAAAATTTATAGCCCTTTTGCGGGTGCAGTATTTGGGAATAGAAAGCACCGGAATACGCTCTTTATTATCTATATGCAGAATCATTTTGCGTGAGCTTGCCGACTGTACGACTTTTATATCCATGCCGACGGCTTCTTTTATGTCAAAGGTCTTGCCAGTCAACAATGTAATCTTCATAGTCTTTAACCTTTGTTTCGTTAATCAGCTCGCGGCTGCTCAAATCCATACCGGCTTTCTTTACGCTGTCAGCCCGGCCGGTTTTCAGCGGATGCCATTCCGGCAAATCATAGCCGTTGTCTAAAAGCCAATAAGCGCAGGTTCTCGGCAGCCAGCGCGGCTTTTCACGCACGGCGGCCAAATCTATTTTCCGGCAGTCATACATAGCTGCAAAACGATGTTCGTAAATTTTGCAAAGACAGGTTTTACAATCCAAAAAACGGCAGCAGGCGCGGGTAAAATGAACTTTGCCTTTAATTTCAATTTTGTTCAGGCAGCATTTGCCGCAGCCGTCGCATAAGGCTTCCCATTCAGCCTCATTCATATCATCCAGTTTTTTATGTTTCCAAAATTCCGGCTCAAGATTTTTAAACTCGTCGACACGCTGCTGCGGATTGAATTCTGATTCGTTTAATTCAAGTTCAGTCATTAGATTTCTCCGTCCGTGATATGGTCTTCAAGTTCATCTTCGTCTACCAGCGCTTCCGACACCACACGGCTCTGCAGCGGCTGCAGCTTTTGCGGCTTATAGTTTTTATCAAACAGTTTGCGGTAGGCGCAGGCTTTGGGCATCCAAGCAATTTTATCAACATTCTGCGGCGTCAGCTTCAGGCATTCCGGCACCAATTCACAGCGTTTATCATACACGGTGCAGAAATTGTTTTCAATATCATAATAACGGCAGATAACGTTGGTGTAATAAATCTCATCGGTATCGTCATCCTGCAGTTTCAGCAGACAGCAGCGTCCGCAGCGCTGGCAGATTTTTTCCCATTCTTCCGGATTTATTTCAGCTGAGTTTTTAGCCATTAGCCGCGTTTCTCCGCCATTTTATCTTCTTCCGCCAAATTGCCGAACTGAGCAAATTCGCCGTTCCAAAACAGCTTTACCGTGCCGGTCGGACCATGACGCTGTTTGCCGATAATAACTTCGGCGATATTGGCGGTTTCACGGTCGCGCTGTACCCATTCTTCATGTTTCTTTTGGAATTTTTCCGGAGTATCGCCTTCCTGCTGCTTTGGTTCGGCATTGTGAATATAGTAGTTTTCACGGAACACAAACATAACGATATCGGCATCTTGCTCGATAGAGCCGGATTCGCGCAGGTCGGACATTACCGGACGCTTGTCATCGCGCATTTCTACGCCGCGGTTTAATTGTGAGAGGGCTATAACCGGAACTTTCAGCTCCTTTGCTAAAATTTTCAGTCCGCGGGAAATCTCTGACAATTCTTGTACGCGGTTGCCTTCGTTGCGCTTGTTATTGGAGCCGGAAATAAGTTGGATATAGTCAATCACAATCAGCCCCAGGCCTTTGCTGCGCTTCAAACGGCGGGCGCGGGTGCGTATGGCGTTGATAGTCACGCCCGGGGTATCGTCAATATAAAGCGGAATGTTTTCCAGCACCCGCACGGCGGTGGCGATTCTCGTGAATTCCGAGGCGTCAAGTTCGCCGTTGCGCATTTTTTGGCTTGAAGTCTGAGTAACGGTGGAAAGAATACGCGAAGCCAGCTGGTCGGCGGACATTTCCAGCGAAAAGAACGCAACGCCCCGATTCTCCGGCGGAGTTTCTTTGTCACGCGAATAAAATTCGGCTACATTATAGGCAATGTTGGTGGCCAGAGCGGTTTTACCCATAGCCGGACGTCCGGCTAAAATGATTAAGTCGGAGTCGTTTAAGCCGCCGATTCGGTAGTCCAGCTTGTTTAAGCCGGTCGGCGTGCCGGAAATTTTACCTTCTTTTTGATAAGCCTTTTCAATGGCGGCCAAAGATGAGCCCAGCGCGGTGGAAAAATCCACAAACCCGCCTTGCGCATCGCCTTGGTCGGAAAGGGTGTAGAGCATTTTTTCGGCGCTTTCGATTTGGTCGGTAGCCGACGTATCAATGCTTTCTTCAAGCGCGTGATTAACAATTTCATAGCCGGTGTTAATCAGTTCGCGGCGCAGGTATTTGTCATAAATAAACTGTGCGTAATATTCAACGTTAGTCAGCGGCGAGGCGCTGTCGGCCAATTTTACCAAATATGGAAAACCGCCCACTTCATTGAGCGTGCCTTCTTGCTCAAAATAGCTTTTCAGCGTGATAACATCGGCGATATGGCCTTTAGTGATAAGCTTTGACATCACTTCAAAAATCTTTTGGTGCGTGGCATCGGCAAAATGCGCCGGACGTAAAAATTCCGAGACTTTTTCAAAAGCTTTGTTGTTTGCTAAAATCGCACCGATTAAGGCTTGTTCCGCTTCAATATTTTTAGGCAGGCGGGCAGCGTCTAATTTTTCCATTTAGTTCCTCATTGTTACATTTTTATTAAATTGTATACGTTATAATCAAAAAAGTCTTGAAATGTGACTGAAATATTTTTTATCCTGTGGATAATGGGCATAAAAAAGCGGAATGCTTGAAAAAATAAACTATTCTTATTTGAAAATAAGGAGAAAATTTATGGCTGATAAAAAAATTTTGGTAATAGGCGGCGCCGGCTATATCGGGAGCCATGTTGTAAAAGCCCTGCTGCAGGAAGGTTTCTGCGTTACGGTTTATGACAACCTTTCAACCGGGCAGACCTGCAATTTGTTTGAAAAAGCCGAATTCGTAGAAGGAGATATTCTCGATTCGCAGCACTTGGAAAAAACAATGGCGCAGGGTTTTGACGCCGTAATTCATTTGGCTGCCAAAAAAGCCGTGGGCGAGTCCATGGAAAATCCGCAGCTTTATTCTCAAAACAATATCAGCGGTTCGGTCAATATTTTTAACGCTATGCTGAATACGGGAGTTAAAAATGTAGTTTTCTCCTCTACTTCTGCGGTTTACGGAATGCCGCAGTATTTGCCTTTGGATGAAAAACATCCGCTGAATCCGATGAGCTTTTACGGCTATACCAAAATGGCTATAGAGCAGGTTATGGATTGGTACAGCAAAATTAAAGATTTTAACTATATTGCTTTGCGCTATTTCAATGCGGTTGGCTATGCGGCTGACGGCAGCATACGCGGCAAAGAAAAAAATCCGCAGAACCTGCTGCCGCTGATTATGGAAGTGGCAACCGGCAAGCGTGAAATGCTGCATGTTTTCGGCAATGACTATGATACGCCGGACGGAACCTGCATCCGCGATTATATTCATGTTGAAGATTTGGCTTCCGCTCATGTCCTGGCTATCAAAAAACTGCTGGCCGGCAGCGATTCGCAAGTGATTAACCTTGGTACGGAAAAAGGTACTTCCGTGCTGGAAATTATCAAATCCGTAGAGCGTGTCAGCGGCAAAAAGATTAACTATGATTTTGCGCCGCGCCGCGCCGGAGACCCTGCAAATGTGATAGCTACCAGCGCTAAAGCCGCTAAAGTTTTAGGCTGGAAAGCCAAATACACGGATATTGATGAAATTGTTAAAACTGTTTGGAATTTGGAAAAATAATGGAAAATTTTTTGCAAAGTTTCGCTAACCATCCGGCGATGTCGCCGTTTTTACTTTGGACCAGTTTCGGAATTGTGGTGTTTTTGCTGCTGGCTGCCGATTTGTTTTGGTTTAACCGTAAAAATGAAGAGCCTCATTTTTGGCACACTTTGTGGATATGTGTTGCCTATGTGGCAGCGGCGATGCTTTTCGGCGTGTTTGTGATGTATGAAGACGGCGTCAAAAAAGGTATGGACTATTTTACCGGCTATTTGCTGGAAAAAAGCTTATCCATGGATAATATTTTCGTGATGTCGATGATTTTTGCGGCGCTGGGCGTGCCGAAAATGTATCAGCACCGAGTTTTGTTTTGGGGAATTTTAGGCGCTTTGGTAATGCGCGGCATTTTAATCGGCGTCGGCGATGCTTTGGTGGTTAAATTTCATTGGATTCTGTATATATTCTCGGCGTTTTTGATTTATACCGGTGCTAAAATGCTGCTGACAAAGGAAGAAGAGCAGGGCAATGTGCAAGACACAAAAATATATAAATGGCTGTCAAAATTCTTTCACGTTACGCATGAAATTCACGGCGAGCACTTTTTTTATAAACAGGACGGCAAACACTATATTACGCCGCTGTTTTTTGCTTTGATAATTATTGAAACCATGGATGTGGTTTTTGCGTTGGACAGCATTCCGGCGATATTCTTGGTAACGACTGATGTCTATGTGGTTTATACCAGTAATATTTTTGCTATTTTGGGGCTGCGGGCGCTTTACTTTTTGCTGGCGGCGATAATCAGCAAGTTTGTATATTTGAAGCCGGCGATTTCGATTATTTTGATATTTATCGGTATAAAAATCTTTTTGCCGCGAGTCGGCATAGAAGTTGAAGAATGGCAATCATTAAGCGTGACAGTAGGATTGCTGACCGGAGGCATGCTGCTGTCGCTTATCAAAAAGAAAGAACAGGCTGACAATGGAAAATAATAAGGTTTATTTAAGCTTTGCCAGACATGGCAGATACGGTATGGATACGGATATTGAGCACATGAGCATGCTTGAGGCGTTTTTAGGCGGGCAAAAGCTGCGCCGGGAGCTTCCCCTATGCGAAGCTATTTATTACTCGCCGATTTCCCGCGCTGCCATGACGGCTAAATTCTGCGGTTTGGGCATGCAGTGCCGCCATCTTTTAGCTAAGCGCGAGTTGGAAGAAGATATGTCGACATTTGTAATCAGACGCTTTATTGATAACATTATTCAAAATTCCGCGCCCGAAGAAAAGCACTACCATTTTGTGACGCATCAGCCGGTTATTGAAAAGCTGGGCTTGCCGGATTTGGAAACTTGCGGCCTGTGCTGGTGCGTTGCCGACAGCTGGCAGGATATGCTGGCCGAAAACTATGAAATTGTGAAAAGGCCGGCTGTTTCGCATGAAGAGCTTAACCGGCTTTTAGAAAAGCTGAGAATAGAGCCGTCGGATTTGGAAAAATTCAGTCCGGCCGCCGTATACAGCGCTCTTAGCCGTGTAGATTGATTTTTTGTATATATCTCAAAATATCTTGTGTAAAACTCCCTGTCACAGAGTAAATTTTTTTGTCGAAAAAATACTTTTTTGGCTCAAAATACTCTTGATTCTCAAAAAAAAATATGCTACCTTAATAATGTATAAAAATATTATCTATGTATGTTATTAAGTTTCTACTATTAACGGAAAAAGAACTATAGACGTTAAATCTGATTAACCGATATTTTTCTAATCCATAGATAATCTGAGTTTTTATAATTTCTGTACACGAATATGTATAGATCCAAAATATTCTATTCAAGACTTAGTCAACTTGAGTAGCCCGTTTTCTTTTAAGAAAACATTTTGACTGTTAGTATGATTTCGGAAAAAGGTTTCTTCGGAGTTGTATTGACCTGTTTGTATTTTTTGTATGAACAGAAAAAATGTTTTCTTGTTGAAGAAGACAGTTTTATAGAAACCCATATTGTGCAAAATTTAAAATATAAAGTCTTATGGCACGCAACATTTTTTCTTTTATTAAGAGTTTGGTAATCGTAGTAGTTTCTGTTTTTGCATTCATCGCATGCACAAACGAAGATGTAACTAACACTTTATCCGCAAAGAAGGACAATGAAGTTGTTCGCGGTACAAAGTACATTCAGACATTGGTTCATCACATTGATAACCAGCGCTCTGAAGCGTCTGACAACATGGATGCTACTTGCGAGATTCAGACCATCGAGAATGGTGAAGTTAAGAACAGTTACAAGACATACGCTCATCCAACGATGAAGGCGTCTATCTTCGTAATGAAGAATGACTACACCATTACCGAAAGTGAAATTAACTGCACAGTTTTGGCTACTAACATCTTGCGCAACCAGTCTTCTAAGGCTGTTGCTGATGGCGGTACCGCAGTTAGTGACACAGTTGTTGTTAATGTAAGTGACGGTCAGGTAGTTAAACTCCCTTCAACCATCACAACTTTCAAGACCTCTGACTATACCTATGGTACAGTAGAGCTCAAGAATGCTAACGTTGTATCTATTGAGAACACAGAAATCTCAACCGGTACCCGTGCAGCAAGTTACGTTAAAACAACTTTGCGTACGACCTACACCGTAGACTTGACTTATGCTGAAAAGAATACAGCCAAGGATACTATGTATACAGTACGTTTGATGGCAGATGCTATCCGCCGCGTTATCGCTGACAACGAGATTGCAAGCGTAAAGGCAGAGAACAAGAACCGCGAGGTTATTGATGACAACACTGAAAGATGCTCTTTCGATGAGGTTATTACAATGACTAACGGCGAAGTTATCCGCAACAGCAAGTCAATTATTTTGAACCGTGAGTTCAAGGGAATTGCAGCTTATGAAAAGAACGTGAACAATTTTGGTTTTGCTCTCGCTAACGTAAACGGTGTAGCAAACGGTTCTGAGTCTCAGGTAAAGAATGCAGAGGGATGGACAGTATACGGTAAGACAGACAGCTATTCTGCAAATATCAGCAATGGTTATGCAGCAGATGCATTTGCTACCTCTTATACTCTCTATCACGAAAGAGCTGACTACAAGGACGCTAACGTAGAAGTAACTTTCGGTTATGAGAACGTTACCGTTTCTGAGGCTGTAAACAAGGTTAGCAATGTCACATCAGACAAGTCTGGTTATGACAAGGCTATCTATGATAATGGTGTTCGTACTTCTTATATCGGTTATGTTCAGAATATTGCAGAGCAGGTTTACCTCTACAAGGTTGGCCGCGCAATTTCAGGATATGATTTCCGCAACGCAACTCTTGTTGTTAATGACAACAATGTAATTGCTTCTGTAGAGTTCATTACCCGTTATAATGACGGTACAGAGACATCTGAGAAGGTTAGCAAAACTCTCGCTCGTTCTTTGAAGTGCACAAGCAATTGGACAGCATACGAGAAGAACTCTGAGCAGTTCACTCACATGCTTAACGTTAAGATTGCCGGTCAGGACAAGAAGAATGACGGTGAGTGGGCATGGGTTAATGAAACTCGTACCATTACTAACATCGCAACACTTGCTTCTAGCGAGCAGACAAACTCTTGGACTTCAGTTGATCCTAATTCAATTACATTCACTCGTGAAGGTCAGACTTATCGTTTTGACAACATCCAGTTCAATGCAGTTGATGAGGAAGGTAAGGTAACACTTGCTTCTGAAAACGATGAAATGTCTGTATATGCTTACAGTGCAAAGGTTAATGTTACATTCGGTAACAATACTATCAGCAGCGTAGCTCCTGGCAAGATTATTGTTGCTAAGGAGATTAAGGGCGATTTTCCTGCAGAGTGGGGTAAGTTTGTTTCTGCTACAAGCACACTTACTTGCAACGAAAGCAAAACTGACTGGGTATACGGTTGGTCACTTCACTTTGAGAACGGTACATTGCCTGTAGTAGTTGGTAAGACTGCTGCTAATGCAACTATTGACCAGAGCTTGTTCGAGTATGACACCAACGCTAAGTTCAACGGTGCTGTTTACAAGAACAACAAGTGGCAGAACGCCATTTCACAGGATAATGATCATTATATGTTGTGGACCAACACAAACGGTCGCGCAATGAATACTCTTCTTTATTCTACTGCTACCATGTGGAACTGGAACAATGGACACAACACAGTGTACACTTCTGATTTCACTTTCTCTGTTGAGAATGGTGGTAAGACTCTCGTAGTTAAGAAGAATGGCCAGGAGTTTGCTACATATCGTGCATCTTCTAAGTAATTCTTTTTGACAATACTTTAGATTTTTACAAAAAAGGTTTCTTCTGCTTTGAGAAGATTACCTCTTAATATTTATTTTCACTTGCGGGGAGATGAGGCAAACGCCTTGTCTTTCCGCCTTAAAAACTTTTGATTATGTTGAATTTTAAGAATATTTGCCTCGGTTTGGTATCTTTGTTTGCAACTTCTTCTGCTTATGCAGAGTGTGTTTCCGGAGTAGATTACTTTGAAGATGCTCAGGAAATTGCAGTTGTTGAAAATGCGCAAGAAATTGCCGCAGAGCCTGTACAGGAAACTGTTGCAGCTCCAGCAATCGAAGTTGATACAGTCTCAACAGATGTTGATGACTTCGAATACGTTCAGGCAGTTCACCGCAGAACCGCAAACTATGATTATCGATCTGTACAGACCGATAACGGCCAGCGAGTTTTGCTCGAGACTGCTCCTAACAGCGGACTTGAAATTGGTGCCAATGTAGGTGCTGATTACTTTAATGGTATGCTTACTCCTACCGTTGGTGGCGAGCTCGGATATCATGGCAAGCGCTTCTCATTTGCTGCTAGTGCTAATTTCGGCATCAGTAAGTATAATAAGGAGAGCGACAAGGCAGGTCAAAAGTATTTTACAACCAACTTCAATTTGGAGGCAGGTTTGAGACTCTTTGATTTGCCAAGCAAGTACTTGCACCAGAAAGAGGTGTGGTTGATAGGTCACTTTGGCTATAAGGTTCGCAAGAACTACAATAGCTATACTGACGATGCGTACAACGGAGACCTCAAGGTTTCCGTTAAGGGATCTACAATGACTTTCGGCGGTGGCATTCGTGTAGACTTCAAAAACTACATGAAGCGCAGCAATGTCTATGTTAAGGCTATTGCATACGCCGGACAGGAATATTTTGTAGACGGTTCAAAGGAGCGTTTCGGTGCTTCTGTAACTCTTGGCTATAACTTTGTTATGGGCAAGAAGATGCAGAATACATCTGCTATCAATAAGTTGTTTGGTTCAAAAACAGCTTACAAGCAGGCATTGAAGGCTAAGAGAGCCCTCGCAAATTACTAGATTTAGATCTATATGTTTTTTTCGAAAAAAATTATTATAAAAGCAGTGTTTTCCGTAGGGAAAGCACTGCTTCTTTTTTTAAATTCAAAAATTATTTATGTTTCAGTGATTTTTTATAGGCTTTAATCCGCTCTTTTTTGGCCTTGCATTCCTGCGGATTGGCTTTGCACCATTTGGCTTCTTGTTCGCGTTTTAGCGTACGGTACAATTCCGGACGCATAAATTTGCCCTGCCAAATTCCGAGCTTATGAGCTTTGGCGGCTTTTTCTTCGGCAGCATAGCGATTGCTGCGATAGCTTACGGCGTGCCCGGCAGCTACCATTTCACGGTTAATTTCAATATCGCCGGCGTAGCAAATGCACAGTTCCCGTTTATATCTGTCCGGCTCAGCCTCGCACTCGCAGCGGATATTCTGTCCCTGCATGATTTTTTTGATGTAATTTAAGGATTCGATACCGCATTGATATTTTTTTCCGGCGGCGGTATAGCATTTTTGTTTATATTCCGGCGCATCAATGCCTTCCAGACGGATTCGGCGGAAGCTGTTTTCCAGCGAATCCCCGTCTACCGGCCGCAAGTCATCGGAAGCAGCTGAATTTGCATCAGATTTAACGCAGGCGGCTAAGGCGGCAAAAGCAAACATAAACAAAATCAAAAAGTGCTTCATTTTCATATCTCCCAGCCTCATAATAAGCCGATATTTTTTTTTAGCAATCGAAATTTCTTTACTTTTCTTTCATATAATCTTGCTAAGGTAAGCTAAAGATTTATAACTAATTTTATATAAGGTACCAATATGTTAAAAAAATTAGGAATATTATCGGCTGCTTGCTTTGTGTTGCTGGGCTGCCAAATTGCAAAAGAAGAAGAGCCGGCCAGACCGCAGACGGTTCCGGAAGTGGCGTTTCAGCAGCCAACCATAAAAATGCCTAAGTCAATCATTGTTTGCCGCGCTAAGCAATGCGCACCGGCGCAGGCTACCATGTCCAAGGAATATATCTATAACACTTTGCTGCACATGCTGGACAGCAATGCCCGCAAGCGCGCTTTAGTCTGCGCGGCCGATGCCAACACGCATGCCTGCACCGAAGAATATGTTTCCATGCCGATAACCGTAGGCATTACTCCGGCCTATTTGTATATTGACGATGTTAAAATCACCGATGTTTCCATCAGCCGCAAAAACACTTCGGCCTTGGATTTGATTTTGAACTGGAATATTACTTATAACGGGCAGACGCCTATTTGCCGCCCGAGCAAAACTTTGCTGTATGCTAAAAATATCAATAACGTGATTATGGAAGATAACGGCTATGCCTGCAAGCTGACAACTATCGGCACCAGCACCGTAAAAACTTTGTTTGCTATAGATTATATTGATTTGGACTATAACTATATCGGCGGTTTTTATTCCATCGGTTTATCCGGACCGGCTTTCGGCGGCGGTTCAGGCTATATGCTGCTGCGCCTGCCGGAAGATATTTCTATGAATCCGAAAGATTTTCAGGTTAAAAAAGAAGAAAAAAAGCCGGCGGCTCAGTTAGAAGCTGTTTCTTATGTTCCGGCTCCTGTTCAATACTATCAGCAGCCGGCAATGCCTCAGCCCGCTGTGCCGCAAGCTCAGCCGTATGCCGCAGCTCCGGCCGCGGCTCAGACACAGGCTCCGGCCGCACCGTCTCAGCCTAAAGAGCCGGCTCCGAATGTGGACACAATCATAAAATATAATCATGCGGCTCAAACCTATGACAAAGCCAAAGCTCAAATCGCCAAAAAGAAAAAAGAAGAGGCCGAGGCTGTTACATACGAGGGTGTGAAAGTATTTCCGGTCAAGCATACTAATTTAGCCGGCAAGCCGAAAACTCCTGCTGATAAAAATGAGTTGACGGAATACCGGAAATATGATAAAAGATAGCTTTCTGAACTCCTTGATACCGCCTGTAACGGGCGGTATTTTTTTTGTATAACTTCTTGTCAAAACAAAAAAAATGTGCTACTGTAATAATGTAAAAATATTACCATTGGATGCTTATTATGCCTATTATTGTCGGAAAGATAGCCTTATGTTTTGATTAAAGAAACTTTGCTGCTTTATCTTTTCGCTGGTAATTTTGCGCTATTTTTATCTTTCCTGCTTTTGCAAGGACACTATATACCCTTCATAAATCCAGTCAATTTTTGAAGGCCGAGTTTTTGTTTAAAAACATTCTGACTGACGTTGAATTTTTGGATGTAATGGTTTCTCCAATTCTTTCGGCGTCCCGTTTTATACGGAAAATGCTTTTAATTGCAAAAACAGTTGAGAAAAAGAAACCAATTTGTGTAAAATTATAAATTTTCATATACAGTTATGGTACGTAAATTTCATTTTAACGTCATTTTGACGGTAATCGCTATGTTGGTTTGTGCACTCTTTTCTTGCACAAATGAGGAAGTGGATGTGTTCAACGGCAAACCTGTCGTTGATGGTTGGAAGTATGTCAACAGCTTGAAGCACGACATCGATTCTTCTCGTGTCGGCTCGGTTCGCGACTACATGACCAGCACCAGCAAGGCCTATTCTACTTCAGGCAGTAACTATACTGATTCTGCGGTTATCTATCGCAATCCGGAATTAAATGCTGCGTTAAAGGTGGCTAAGTCCGGATATGAAATCACGGAAGACTTGATTAACAGTCAGGTCGTTTCTTCTGATATCAAGCGCAGCTATGCTGTTGACAGCAATGCAAGCGATGTATATTGGGAGAGAGATACGGTAAGAATCGTGCTCAACGACGGTCAGATTTTGTCAGTGCCTGTTAATATCAGCACTTATTCTCTGACTTATCAGGGCAACCGCTTCTTTTCAGGCAGTGATACATTGATCAGCGCGCGTTTGTATTCAGTCAGAAATTTGCCTGTTTCAGACACTCGTGCTTCTTATGTTTCAAAGAAATTCAACACCGAATATACGGTAGAGTTGAGTGTTGCCGAAAAGAATGTGGCTTCTCCAAAGCATTTTTTGCTTTATCTCAAAGGTTATGCTTTGCGTTATCTGCTTGCCGCCGATGACATTGATCATGTTGCTGTAGAAAACAAAAACCGTGTGGTTATTGATGCAACAACAGAGAGATGTTCATTTGATGAGGTTATTTATATGAAGAGCGGCGAGGTAAACCGAACCGGCAAAAGCATTGTTTTGAACCGCTTGTTTAAGGGTATTGATCCTTATGACAAGTACGTCAGCAGCTTTGCTTATGCTTTTCTCAAATCTAACGGTTTGAGCAATGGTTCCGAGTATTTTGCCCGCACTGATGGAAATTGGTCTGTTTATGGCCGTACTAACAAGTATTCTGCCGATGTTTCTAACAAAATCGCCGCAGAGTTAATTGTTACCGACTATACGCTTTATCACGAGCGTGCCACCTATAAAGATGCTTATGTTGAAGTTGCGTTTGGCTTTGAGGATATTGAGTTTTCCGAAGTTTCAAACCGTGTTTCAAATGCAGCGTCCGATAAGGATGGTTATGACAAGGCCGTTTTCAACAACGCTGTAAAGGCAACCTATATGACCTATGTTCACGACATTTCTGAGAAGGTTAATTTGTATAAGCTTTCTAAGGTTGTGATTGGTTATGACATCCGCGATGCAAAGTTGGAGATTAAGGATGACAAAGTCATTGCTTCTTTGACTTTTGTTGTGGAATATGCCGATGGTACAGAGGAGCTTCATAATGAATCTCATGAGTTTGCCAGAAGTTTGATGTGCACTACTGATTGGACGGCTAAAGAAAGTATTACCGATCATCAGACCGGCGATGCTTCTGTTGAGTTAAAGTCTGTTAATAGCCGCAGCGATGGTTTTTGGTCTTTCAGCAATGAAACCAGAATCATTAACACTAAGGCTCAGCTTCATTCTTCTACTCAGCTCAACAGTTGGACTTCTGTTGATCCTAACGATATAATTTATACTCGTGACGGCCGCAGCTATAAGTTTGACAAGATTGAGTTTGCCGCTATTCACAAGGGTGACAATGTTCAGCTTGCCGGCAAAAACGGTAGTATCTCTACCTATAAGTATACCGATAATCTGTCTGTTGTTTTTGGCGATAATGTTAAAGACACTACAGCTCCGGGTACTATTTTGGTAGATGGTAAAACCGCAGCAGGCTATGAAATCCGCGACAGCAAGCTTGATGTTAAGGATAACAGCGTTACTGCATCTTTGACTTTTGTAACCAAGTATCTTGACGGCTCAGAAGCTACAGAGGCTGTATCCAAAACCTTCCCACGTTCACTCGTTTGCAATTCAAATTGGACTTCACGCGAGCAAAACGCTAATCAGACAACGGCTAATCCTAGCTTTGTGATGAGCGGAACAGAAGTGGTTATGGACGGCAACTGGACTTATCTCAAAGAGACTAAGGCTATTACCGCTATTGCATCTCTTAATGCTTCTTCAAAGGAAAACAGCTGGACGGCAGTTGATCCTAACAGCATTGTTTATACCCGCGAAGGCGTCAGCTGCGAATTTACTAAGTTAAAGTTTGATGTTGCCTATGTAAGTGCAGATGCCAAGCTTGCCAACAAGGTTAATTTGGTAGAAACTTATAAGTATACCAACACCATTAACGTGATGTTCGGTGACAATACGGTTGCTACCACAGCTCCGGGCACTATTATTGTTGAAAAGAATCGTGAAGTTGTCGGCCGTGAATTCCGCGACAAGAACATTGTTATCAATGATAACAGCGTGACGGCTTCCGTTACTTTTGTAACAAAGTACAATGACGGTACCGAAGATACAGAGAAGGTTTCTAAGAGTTTTGCCCGTTCTTTGAAGTGTTATACTGATTGGACCGTAAATTCTCAGAATACCAAGCCTACTACTTTGATGGCAAACGCAAACTTGAAGAGTTCCAATAACGTTACTGATGGCTTCTGGTCTTATGCAAAAGAGACTTATGACATCACTACTTCAGTGAACTTTGCAGGTTTGGGCGGAGATTCTCAAACTAACGGCTGGGAAGCAGTTGTGCCTAATTCTATTGTTTATACCCGTGACGGTGTAAGCTGTGATTTCGGCAAGTTTATGCTTTCTGCCAAGGAGACCGGTTCAACGGTTAATCTTATCAGTCAGACCGATGTTGAAATGCGCTATAGCTACAAAGATAATATTTCTGTCAGCTATGGCAGCAATACTGTATCAAGCTCAGCTCCCGGAACTATTGTCAACGCAATTACTGTGGTTGATTATGAATTCCGCAACGGAACTTTGACTGTATCTGACGGCAGCGTTAAGGCTGAACTGGTTTTTGTTACAAAGTACTCTAACGGTACCGAGAAAACAGAACCTGTCAGCAAGATTTTCCAGCGTATATTCACAACAGAATCTAACTGGAAGTCTTCTGAGGCCAACGCTAACCAAAGCACCGGTTCTGCTAATGTTGCTCTTTTGAACAGCGAGGCAAGAACTGACGGTTTCTGGAGTTTCAATAATGAAACCCGCTCAATTACTACTTCTGCAAAGCTTAATGCTTCAAACCAGACTAACAAATGGAAGTCTGTAGATCCAAACGCTATTGTTTATACCCGCAATGGTAAAACATATAAGTTTGATGTTTTGAACTTTAATGCTCAGGAAGCAGGCGCAAGTGTTGCAGTGTCATCTGATACTGAGGATATGACAACTTACAGCTATACAGATAAGATTAACGTTATGTTCGGCAATAACACCCTAAACGGTTCTGCCCCTGGCGTTATCACTGTAGAAAAGGCTTGGAATCCAGATTTTCCGGCTGAGTGGGGTAAGTTTGTTTCAGCTGTAGAGACGCTTTCTTGCAATGAAGCAAAAACAGACTGGGTGTACGCTTGGTCTTTGCATTTTGAGAAAGGAACTCTTCCTGTAATCGTTCGTCAGAATGACGCTAAGGCTACTATTGATACTTCGCTTTTTGAATATGATACAAACGCCAAGTTCAATGGTGCAGCTTACAAGGATGGTAAGTGGAAGAACGCGGTTGCTCAAGACAACGACCATTATATGCTGTGGACCAACACTAATGGCCGTGCAATGAATACTTTGTTGTATTCAACAGCAACAATGTGGAAGTGGAATCACGGTAAATCATCTGTTTATAACAATGACTTTACTTTTGAACTCGGCCACAACGGTTCATCTCTTGTTGTCAAGAAAGACGGCAAAATCTTCGCCAGCTACAAGGCAGCCAAGTAATTGGTTATCTTTCTAAATAAAAAACAGCATCTGTTCATCAGGTGCTGTTTTTTTGTTTGATAATTGTCTTTACATTTTTATATTTTCCAGCTACAAAAATTATAGGCATAGAGATATGCCGAGGGCGTCAGAAACCCTTTCTGTAACAGTCGTTATGCATAGCGACTTAAATTTTATTATGCCGATTTCTGCTTTTGAGCGGATGTCGGCTGAATAAGGCTATGTGCTGAATAAGCCGAGCCGTTTGTTACAGTACGGTTTCTGAACATCCGCCCGCCATTTTGGTGGGTTTTGTTTTATGTTTTTAGGAGGTTTGGAAATATGGATAAGAATTTGAAAAATGGTTTTGGCTTTCGTTTTTTCTCCGTCATTACCGGACGTGACGCACAGTCTGTTCCGGTAATCTTGGGGCAACAAAGGCGCTGCCATACCTCACCCCGTGCGGGAGAGGTCGACACAAAGTGTCGGGTGAGGGGTAATAAAAAACAAACAGGCGGTACATACTTTCATTTGTTCTCCTTCACTCTAAACGTCATTCTTCGGCGTGAACGAAGTGAACTGTCCGGAGAATCCAGGA
>CAVGVF010000001.1:0-197718 GCA_963632615.1 uncultured Eubacteriales bacterium | reverse complement strand
CGAACGCCGGCTGCGCCAACGTACAGGCTCCCGCTACTATTATCGCTAAAGCGTACATCACGCTTTTACACGATGTTTTATAGCTCTTTTCCATCGTAAAGCCTCCTTATAATTCCTAGTTTTCACGTACCACTGTGTAAAAAAAACGACCGTTTTTTTTACACACAAAAACAGCCCTTTCCCGATTGTTACAGAATTGTGAAAAAAATAGCGTAAAGTTAAATATTTATTGCAAAAAAACGCAAAATTTTGTATCCTTAAAATACCATAAATTTAGTGTGTAAAAAAAACGGTCGTTTTTTTTACACACTTTTTTACTCCTTAACCTCTTGTTTTTGTTGATTTTTGGCCGCAAAAACATTTTGTTGTTATCAACGTTTTTTTTTATTATACATGCCTGGCAAAACAAGCTATCTTATTTGTAAATTAAACGAAAAACTAAAGAGGAAAAATGTCATTATTTAAATCTGTCGCCACTTTTGGCGGATTGACGCTGGTCAGCCGGATTACCGGCTTTTTGCGGGATATGGTTTTAGCCAATTTTTTGGGTGCCGGAGCGATTTCGGATGCTTTTGTCGTGGCCTTCAAACTGCCGAATTTGTTCCGCAGCCTGTTTGCCGAAGGCGCGTTTACCAGCGCTTTTGTGCCGCTTTTTTCGCAAAAATTGGTGGCAGAAGGCAAAAAGCGCTCTGTTTTTTTTGCCGCACAGGCAATTTCCGTGCTGGTTTTGTTTGTCGGCGCTTTTGTGCTGGCTTTTGAAATTTTTATGCCGTACGTGGTAGAAGTTTTGGCGCCGGGGTTTCGTTCCGAACCGGAAAAATTAACGCTTGCCACTCAACTTTGCCGCATAACATTCCCGTTTTTGCTGCTGATTTCTTTAGTTTCCTTTCAAGGCGGCATCTTAAACTCATTTGAAAAATTCGCCGCTCCGGCTACCGCGCCGATTATCCTCAATTTGATGATGATTTTTGCCGTGTTCTTGTTTGTGCCGTTTACCCCAACGCCGGCTCACGGCTTTGCTTTAGGCATAACCTCGGCCGGACTGCTGGAAGTTTTGTGGCTGCGGCATTTTCTGCGCAAGATAGATATTAAAATTCATCCGTACCTGCATATCAAAAAAATTATGCAGAATCCGGAAATAAAAACCTTGTTCAAGCGTATTGCCCCGGGGGTGGTCGGCGCCGGAATTTATCAGATAAATATGGCGGTTGACACCATTTTGGTTTCGCTGGTCGGCACCGGAGCAATTTCCTGGCTCTATTACGCCAACCGCTTGCAGCAGCTGCCTTTAGGCGTTATCGGCGCGGCCATCAGCGTGGCTTTGCTGCCGATTCTTTCAAAATACCTCAAAGAACAGCAAACCGATGAAGCCCGCCGCACTCAGGACAAAGCTGTTGAATACGGCCTGCTGCTGTCGCTGCCGGCGGCAATTTTGCTGATTGTTTTGGCCGAACCGATTGTCTGCCTGCTCTTTCAGCACGGCAAATTTTTACCGAGCGATGCCGTAAAAACCGCATACGCTGTGATTGCCTATTCGGTGGGGCTGCCGTGCTATGTGATGACAAAAGCGCTGATGCCGAACTTTTTCGCCCGCGGCGATACCGTCACTCCGGTAAAATACAGCGCCGTTGTTTTTATCACTAACTTAGTGTTTATTCTGCTGCTGATGCACAGTTTCGGACATATCGGCATTGCCTGCGCCACCACGATTGCAGCGTTTGTTTCGCTGCTGCAATATATTATCGGGCTGAAAAAGCGCGGCTACTGGCAATGTTCCCGCCGGCTTTGGGGCAAAATTCTGCGGATTACGCTGGTATCCGTTTTGACCGGCGCTGCCGCTTTGGGCGGACGCCTGCTGCTCAGCCGTTTTTCGCCGGATTGGATTTATGGTTCAAAATGGCTGCTTTTGTTCTATCTCTGCGGCCTTGGTATCTTTGCGCTTGCAATTTTTCTGATTTCAGCTAGAATATTTAAAGTAATAGATTTTGCTGATATTATCCGATTACTGCGGAGAAAAAAATAATGGATAAGGCTCGTTTGCTTGATTTTGCTAAAAAGATGAAAGATATGTCCAAACACGGTCTGGAATATCTGCGCGGCATAAACATTCGCGAACGGCTGCAAATTTTACGGATAAACCTAAAAAGCTTAAAACCTAGCAAACTCCGCCGATTCTATAAAAGAATAAGTAAAAAAATATCCTCATCCTGGAAAATGATTTTGAGCGTCGGCTGCTGTTTTTTGTTTGTTTATTATGTGTTAGGCAGCCTGTTTGTAGAAAATATGGATGTAACCAGCGGCTATCAGCTGCCGAAAGACAATCAGCATAAATCAGAAATTGCCAATACACTGGCTTTTTTAATCAATCGGGAAATCGACAGCAAAATGTGGACGCCGAATCTGCCGATTATCTTTCCGGCCTACGTTCTGGATAATATGCCGAACTTCCAAACCGGTATAATGACATCGGTGCGGGACGGCGCCGGAATGCTAAAAAACTTTGTCAATAAAACGGCCGAACAGCAAAAAAATGCCAAAAAAGCCGAAGAACTGCTGCGATATCCGCCGCATATCTGGCTGATGTCTAAAAAAGGCTCATTCGGACTGGCTCCTTCTGCCAATGCACAATACCGTAAAGCCCGCAGCGAGCTCTTGAAATTCAATCAAGCCGACTTTACTATATATTATGCCGATTTTGAAACATATCTGCGGAGGCTGTCTAATGCCCTGCGGCTGCTGATTCAAAAAAATGACAGCCAAGTCATAGAACATTCCGCTTCTTTGCTGGATACCAAAGCCGATGACGTGTTTTATAAAACCCGCGGCTACGCATTCGGAGCTTGGCAGATTGCCCGCGCCGCCGGTTTTGACTTTAAGCCGCTGATTGTGCAGAACGACATCTATACCGAATGGACATATCTGGTGTCTTCTTTGCAGAAAGCCGCCGAATTTAAGCCGCTGATGGTTAGAAACGGCAAACCGGACGGAATATTCGGCGCCAATCATCTGATTGTACAAAACTATTATTTGGAACGCGCGTTGGTTGCCGTTTCACAAATTCAAACTAAATTGCAGGAAAAAAATGCTCATAAAAATTGAAGATTTAACCCCGAAACATATCATAAATTTTTATCCGCCGCAAAAATTATGCCGTGTTAATCAAGCCAAATTGTTTTTGGAAGGTTCTAACAATAAGCCGCTGATTGTGCAGAATATTTTTGCTATAGACGGAGTTGAGCGCTGTTTAGTTTCGGATGCGCTGCTGAGTATTTCTTACAAAGAAACGGCGGCTAAAGATGACTTATGCGCTTTGGTTTTGGCGGAACTGGATGACTATTTAAGCGCTAATCCGCAGGAACAGGATTTTGCAGACGCCGCGGCGGATGTTGATTTTATTGAAGCTCTGGCAGATGCTTTCATCCGGCCTACTCTCAACCGCGATAAAGGCGACATAGCCATAATATCTTATCAAAACAACAGCTTACTGTTGCAATTTACCGGTCACTGCGCCGGCTGCCCTTATGCGCAAAATACGCTCAATAATGTTATTGCCGGCTGCTTCAAGCAATATATCCCGCAGCTGAAAGAGATTCAGGTAAAGGCTTAAAATGGTTGTACGCGCACTGATATGTTTGTTTTTTCTGCTTTTTTCCATAACTGCCGATGCGCGGCTGATTACAGAAAAAAGAGACGGTGCGCTCTATGTGAAATCTGCCGATATGCAAGAAACAAAACAGCTGTTTGAGCAATATAAATTTGATGAATTTACCAAACTGAATGCAAAATATCCGCGGATTTATTTTTTAAGGCTTCCTGAGGACTGGGCGGAAATTCCGGAAAGCGATGACAAACACCTGGTGTTTCTGAAAATTATGCTGCCGCTGGTTCTGCATGAAAATGAAAAAGTATCCGCCGAGCGCCAAAATATTGAAAACATGCTGCAAAAAATTGAAAACGGCGCCGAACTCTCTGCACCTGAACAAAGCGCTTTAGACAATCTGGCTCAAAAATATGATGCGTTTACCCGCTTGAAAGGCAAAGAAAAAAACATTGTTTTGCTGCATCAGCTTTTAGACAAGGTTGATGCGGTTCCGCCGTCCGTGATGCTTGCCACCGCCGGAATTTACAGCAACTGGGGAACATCCCGCCTGGCATTGCAGGCTAATTCGCTGTATTTGCAAGAAGTATGGTATGGAGAACAAGGATTGAAGCCGCTGGATGATCCGGATGCCGACTACCGTTATAAGGTTTACGGCACTTTGGCGGAAGGAATTGCCGATCATCTGCTGAAATTAAATTCCGGCATCAACTATGAATATCTGCGAAAATCTCGCACGACAGCCCGCAAAATAGAACGTCCGCTTTACGGCCCGCAAATAGCCGCCACCATGCTGCTGGACAACAATCTGAAAAATATTGCCGGAATGATTGACTATACTTTTTCATATTATCAACTGCAAAACACTGACTATAAAGCTCAGCTGGAGGATATACAATGACGCTGCAAATCCGCCCTATCTCATGCAATGCCGGATATATGGACAATTACGCCTACCTTATTACCGATGAAAATACCAATACTTCCGCTATTGTAGACGCGGCCGAAGAAAATGCGATTATAAATTTTTGCCGCGCGCAAAACATCACTCCGCAATATATTTTGACAACGCATCATCATGAAGACCATACAAATGCCAACTTGACACTGAAAAAGCGTTTTCATGCGCAAATCATCGGCTCGGCGGCGGAGGCCGGAAGGATTCCGGGGCTGGATATGGCTTTGAATGACGGCGACACTTTTAATTTAGGCCATTCGGAAGCCAAAGCGATTTTGGCACCGGGGCACACGGACGGACATTTGCTCTGGTATTTTCCCAAAGATAAGGCTTTGTTTACCGGAGATGTGCTGTTCAACCTGTGCATAGGCGGATTGTTTGAAGGAACTCCGCGGCAAATGTGGCAAAGCCTGCAAAAAATAAAAGCCCTGCCGGATGACGTGCGTTTTTACCCCGGACACGAATATACCGGCGCTTCTTTAAACTATCTGGCGGCTCGGCAGAATGAACCGGAAATTCAGCAATATTTGCAATTTTTGGAAAATTGCCGCAAAAACAATCTGCCGCCGGTCGGCGTCCCTTTGAATTTAGAAAAAAAATGCAATCCGTATTTAAAAATTGCCTCTGAAACAGATTTTATCAACAAAATGAGTTAGCCTATGTTTATCAGTCTGAATAAAAAGATTTTATACAGCATCTTAGTTTTTTTATTTGTCATAACTTGTCTGTTTTTTTTAATCTTTATCAATTTTTATGCCCGCAACCTGCAAGACCGGCAAAATTCTTTGTATTTGCGAAACCAATATGTGGTTGATTTGCTGTATGATAACATCTCGCTGCAAAAACAGCTGGCCGAAATTTATGAAAAATATCCCAACGCGCTGTCAAAATACCGCCTGCAATCAGCATCACAGGGAATTGACATAACACAGAAAGAACTATCTAAGGAACAGCAATTAAATGCGGAACTGCAAAAAAATTATAATAACAACAAAGAAGCCATAAAAGTGGGCGCGCAAATTATCGGCTTTAGTCTGTTTATTGTGGTTTTGTTTATTTTCCTTTTGATTTTTATGCTGGATTATTGGGTTATCCGGCCGATTGAAAAACTAATCGAAATAAGCCGCAAAGTATCGCTCGGCATATTCTCCAGCCGTATCGCCCCGCAAGAAGGCCGCTTTCAAGATGAATTTGATATATTATATTCCGCTTTTAATAAAATGCTGGATAATACCGAATATAATATTGAAGAAACAAAATCACGCGAAATCTTTTTGCAAAAGCTGATAGATGCCATTCCTGACGGCATTCGGGTAATTGACAAGGATTATAACGTTATTATGGCTAACAGCGCTTTTCACTCTTTGCTGCACCTGAAAAAATCTTGTGTCGGGCAAAAATGCTACCGCGCCTACAACCATAACTGCGAAGGCTGTCCGCAAAGACAATACGCCTGTCCGATAAAAGAGCTGCTGCTTGACACCGAAAAGAATATCGAGGACTTTCACACTATTCACGAAGTCGGGAAAATTCCGCTGTATCTGAATGCCACCCGCCTGCGCTGGGGCAAAGACAACGAAAATGTTTATATTGTGGAAGCATTCCATGATTTGAGCAATGACGTGCGTTTTTCTCATCAGCAAAAAGTTTCGTCTTTAGCTTTTCTTTCGACTTCAATCGCTCATGAAATGAAAAACAATCTCGGCGCTATCCGGATGATTTTTGAAGGAATCTTGTCAAACTACTACAGCAATGTACCTGATGACGATGACCAGAAAAAATATCTGCAAATGGCTTATAATCAACTGGTGGAAACGATAAAAACACCGGAGCGGCTGCTGCGTCTGGCGCGTTATTCCGACAATGAAGAAGTAGAAATCAATGTGGAAGATGCCGTAAAAGATATGCTGCTGATGATAGATTATGATGCAAAACGGCACGGCATTGCCATAAAAACGCAGCTTGAACCGAATGTAAAATTTAACGGCAATGATGCTGATTTCAAGATGATTATTTTAAATCTGTCGCAAAATGCCATAAAAGCCATGCCGGACGGCGGCGAGCTGTTTTTAGGCTCTCGCTGCAAAAACGACAATGTATATTTGACCATACGCGACACCGGCATCGGGATTGATAACGATAAGCTGAAACATATTTTTGAGCCGTTTTATTCGGCAAATGACAACGCCAGAAGCTCGGGCTTAGGATTAGCCATTGTCAGCAGCCTGATCGAAAAAATGAGAGGGCGCATAAGAGTCAAAAGCAAAATAGGCAAAGGCACCGAATTCAGCATCCGCCTGCCGCTTAAATAATTAAAACTAAGCATATTAAGCACAAAAAAAAACGGAGATTTCGCCCCGTTTTTTAACTTTACTTAAACTGAACTTTATTCAGCAGAAGCAGCATTTTCGGCTTTTTCAGCTTCAGCAGCGGCTGCTTTTTCGGCAGCAACGCGAGCCAAATCTTTAGCGCCTTTAGCGTTTACATCGCGGTCAACCAATTCAATGATTGCCATCGGAGCGCAGTCGCCATAACGGAAACCGGCTTTCAATACACGGGTGTAACCGCCGTTGCGTTCTTTATAACGTTCTGCCAAAGTAGAGAACAGTTTAGAAACTACTTCATTATTACGCAAGAAACCTGCGGCAATACGGCGGCTGTTTAAATCGCCTTTTTTAGCAAAAGTAATCATATTGTCGGCAAAAGTTCTCAATTCTTTGGCTCTTGTCAAAGTAATTGTGATTTGTTCGTGTTCCAGCAAAGAACTTGTCAAGTTAGAGAACAAAGCTCTTCTTTGGCTTTTCGGCATACTGAATTTTCTGTGTCCATCACCATGTCTCATGATGTAATTCCTTTCATTTTCTCTATGCTTTGATGGGCAAAGCGGATAAATACAAGGTTTTTACTACGGTGGCGCCAAGCGCTCATACATAAAAACCAACTCAATTTCGGGTATTGTGTAGCACACTTATTGCCTAAAAGCAAGAAGATTCTGTAAAATTACAATTTCCATAATCCTGTGGTTGTTATCTTTCTAATGTTTATAGATATGCAGCAATATATATAAATAGATTTAAATCTAAAGACAAAAAAATCCCTCTGTTTGGGAAAACAAAGGGATTTGGAGAGTATAAATACAACATAACATATTATGAAAGGGCATAATATTAACATGGATATTACCAAATACATTATCTTATTATCATACTAATCAGCTATTGTCAAGTTTTTTATTATAAAATATAATTTTTTAATTTTATTTCATAATAAAAATATAATTGAAAAATAATGTTATACGTATAAAAGATTTGTATATTTATATAATATGTTATGTTAAAATATAATATGTTATATAAATATACTTACAAATAGTAGCTGTGTAAAACTTTATATATTTATATGGCAGCTGTGTGGTACAGCAGAAAAAATGATAAGCCTCATCTTTGGGAATTTGAGGCTTATCATTCAGTTTTACTTAATTTCCAGGTAAATAAGAAAGTTTTAGCTTTTGGGAATGGTAAAATAATTGTATATGCCAATTCCTAAAAAAACTAATGCTACATAGATACCCCTTGTTTTCAATAACAAACAAAAAATCGGCCACGCAGCCTCTATATGCATTAAATTAGAAAAAGTTACAACACAAAAGGTTATTTCAAAACATCTATCAGAAAATATAAAGGGTTCTAAATGTCTTACGAGCTTGCTTTTATTATGAAAAATGGCAGCCAAAGCTTCGGAAGATATAAAAATAACCCCCATAATATCGTACCATCTTAATTGTCCAATATAAAAAAGACAGGGATACACGTATAGCCAGCATATTATGCCAATCATAATCAGAACAAAAAAATATGGTTTGACAAAGTTTTCCCAAAGATCTTCCCAAAAATCTTTCATATTTATTTTTTCCTTAAATAATCTTCAATGCTATTTAGGCCTGAATTAACGGCATAGTTAGTAACGGTGTCAACAGTAGCTCGTCCAAGTACATGTTCTAAGTTTCTGCCAAACAAGGCATTTCCGGCTTTGCTGCCGGCAATATTGCCTATCATGCTTTTTCCTGCATTTTTAGCATATTCACTCAGAGTATTTTCCTCAGAATTGCCGATTCCGCTGAGTACACTGTTTGCTATAGCATTTTTCATCTGGTTTTTTACCGCACTGCCGACTGTTCCATACGTCCAAGGTTCAACTCTTGGAATAAGCGTATTTCGAACAAGGCCTACTTGTTTGCCTTTAGAGAATATTGACGGACTTAATGAAGAACCGGCTGCATCGGCTATATTTGCTAATATCGGTTGTTCATCTTTAATCTGCTGCAATTCTCTGCGCATATCATCTCTGCCTTGTACGTACGTTTCTTTCATGCTATCCCAGGTGCTTTCTTTGGGATTATAACCGGCAAAGGCTTTTAGAAATGCTTCAGTGGCACCGTATGCCCCGCTTTCTACAGCCCCGTATAACTCATCCAAATATCCCATGGAATATCCGTTTATTGCAGTATATCCCAGTTGTTTGGCTTGGCGCAAGTATTTTTTTGCATTTTCTACTGTCCAAAATCCTTGTTCCTGCGGGTTTATGTTTGGTTGAGCCGTTGGTTGGTTACTTTTTGACAAAGCCGACATTTGCGGTATTGTTTGATAAGTTGAATTTATATAGTCATCAAGAGAATATGTGCCGTTATTGACTTTTTCTATCATTGCCCTTCTGTTATCATATTGGCGCATACGCTCGCCGTCTGCTCCGTCAGGGTAATTGCCATTAACTTTATCCCATATATCTCTATCCGGTTCATAAGAATAATCATAGCTTTTTTGACCTATAGTTTCAGGTTCATTTGAATCATGCGTTTTTTTATTAAATGCTTCATCCACCATAGCTCGTTGCTTTTCTAATGCCTGAATTTCTTCAAGCGGATAATTATTTTCTTTTAACAACGCAATTTGTTTATCTAATAAATCACGTTCATCTCTTAAATAAAAATTTCTTTGTAAAGAATTTCTTAATTTATTACTCATTTAATATCTCCTTTAATTTAGAGTAAATTTAAAATGAAAAATCCCTTTGTTTTTGCTCATAAAACAAAGGGATTTTTTGGTTGTATGACTAAATTTTCAAATAACAAAAAAGTGCGCCGATTTCTCGAGCACACTTTTTCATCATGGCAATTTTATATCACATCAGGTGACCTATTGTCAAGCTTTTTCTTATCTTAGTAAGTTATTTATATGATTCAATCCAAGAAGAGATGGTTGACTGAGTGTTTAAGCCGACTTTGGTGTCTACCTGTTTGCCGTCTTTGAACAAAAACATTGTCGGAATACTGCGGATACCGAACTGGCTGGCTGTTTCCGGCGAATCATCAACATTCATCTTATAAATAGTAACATCGCCGCCCATTTCTTCGTCAATAGCTTCCAAAATAGGTCCAAGCTGACGGCACGGGCCGCACCATTCTGCCCAAAAATCGACCAAAACAAGCCCTTTAGAATTTAAAACATTTTCAGAAAATTGGCTGTCGTTTAATGGTTGTGTCATATTTTTTCTCCTTAATTTATAAAAACGATAACTTCTATATAGTCTTATTTTTGCCAATATTAAAGGCTATTAACAAATAAGACAACAATATTTTCAGCTGACCCGCATCAATCTGGTTTCATTCGTCCATAAAATATATGTTTCGACCAGCTTATCCGGATATATTTTCTGCACCAATTCCGCATAAGCCTGCAGCTGATTGATATAAGCAGGCGGAGTTGCGCTCAAATCTTTGGCAGCCGGACGGTTAGTTTTAAAATCCACAATCATAATTTTTTGCGGTAAAATAACCAATCTGTCCAGCTGAGCTGAAATAATCTTGTCTTTTGCGCCGTTTTTGCCTTTAACTTCGCCGATAATCGGCACTTCTGCCCGCGAACAGCTGCCGAATATTTCGGCAAACTCAGGATTATGCAGCAGATTCAGCACTTCATATTCTATCTGTTCTTTTTGCGTCCGGCTCAAATCGGCAGCGTTTTTATCAAGATATTCGCTTATGATTTCTGTTTTATCGGCAGCGCTTTGCGGTAAAAACTGCAAAAGCTTGTGGATAATCGTGCCGCGGCGGTAGTAATTTCCGCCGTCTTTCAACGGAGAAACAGAATCAACATTTTCATCCTCTTCCAAATGCGACGGAGTATACGGTTTGGCAAGCAAATCCTCGGCCTGAGCCTTTTCATTTATCCAGGGTTCTGGCGCCGGTATTTCATTATAGGCAAAAACTTTATCATCTGTTTTTTTAGCGATGACCTCCGGCTCATCAACCGTAATTATATCCCCGTCCGGCACACCTTTTTCCTGCAAAGTTTTGCGGCAAAGCTCATACCAAGAACGCTTGTCGGCTCCGTCTTTTCCGGCAAAGCCGCAAATATACAGCCTGTCTTCGGCGCGGGTTAGAGCCACATACAGCAGCCGGCGGTACTCTTCAAAAGCCTTGTCATTATTTTTATCTTTAATCTTTTTGCAATTCTCGTCATAGCAGGCGCTGTTCAGCGGATAGTATGCGATGTCATCGCCCCAGAGCAAGGCTTGTTCATTTTTGGCATTTTTTACCCGCACCGTATCCGGCAAAAAGACCACCGGCGCCTGCAAACCCTTGGAACCGTGCACAGTCATCAGCCGCACTGCATCCGTATCTTTTTGTTCGGTTTCGCGCTTTACTTCAACTTCGCTGCGGCCTATCCAATCTATAAAACCCTGCAGCCCCGGAATATGCTCTTGCTCGTAGGCGATAGTCAAATTAACAAATTCATCTAAGGCATCTTCAACTTCCATGCCCATACGTTCCGTAAACTTATAGCGGCCGTTCATGGCGGTTAAAACATAATTGAACAATTCATAAGGGCGCACAAAATCCAGCATATTCGACAGAGTTTTTAAATCATTATACACTTGCGAATATTCCGGAAAATCCCCGAGTTTTGACCACAAAGGAGCATTGCCGCGGCCGGCGCAGAGCTTTATTAAATCATCGTCAGTTAATCCGAAAATCGGCGATTTCAGCACTTCGGCTAATGACAAATCATCATTGTTCAAAAGCAAAAAGCGCCCCAGGGAAATTAAATCCTGCACGGCAATCTGCTCGCTCAAACGCAACTTATCGGCACCGCTGATATTTACGTTTTCATCTTTGCAAGCCCGAATAAACTCATCAACAAAACTGCTTCTGGTCTGTACCAAAACCATAATATCGCGGTAATGCAGATTTTCTTTTTCTACCAGCTCTTTTATTTTTGCCGCCATTTTTTTTGCCAGACGGGTTTTAACCGATATTTCCTTGCTCATCTCTACCGGCGGCTGCCAATTATAGTCATCCGTTTTTTCTTTTTTCTCCGCCACCAGCAGCGGCCAAATCTCCACGTGTCCGAACTCGCCGGCTCGGAATGGAATATGATTAACTGTTTCTTCCGGAGCGGTTACGCCTTTAGACACTTCCGAATCGGCAAAAAGCTGATTTACCGTGTTCAGCACCGCAGCCGAAGAACGGAAAGACACCGCCAGATTTACTTTTTCAAATTCGGAAGCGGCTCTTTGCGCAAAATATTCTGCCGTTTCATCAAATTTATCCGGATCGGCGCCTTGAAAGCTGTAAATAGACTGTTTTCTATCGCCCACGGCAAAAACCGTGCGCTTTTTATCGGAACTGCCGGCGCCGGCAAAAAATTCCGCACTCAGCGATTTGACTATTTCCCATTGGTTCGGCGAAGTATCCTGCGCCTCATCAATCAAAACATGGTCAATACCGCCGTCCAGCTTAAACAAAACCCAAGAAGCCGCTGCATCATCCGCCAAAAGATTGCGGGTAATTAAAATTAAATCCTCATAGTCCAAGCGGGCATGCTGCTTTTTAAATTCATTATAGTGTCCGGTCAATTCCCGGGCTATGGTAAACACGGCTTTAGTAGCTTGAAACAAACGGGCTTTACGGATTTTATCTTCTGTTTGCAAAACACGCTCGCCTTCCATGGTCATACGATCAGACAATCCGGCATCGGCGGCGCAGGACTTTTTATCCGCAGCTTTGCGCAATGTTCCCTTTTGCGTTACAAAAATCCCGACATATTGATTATAGTCAGCCGGTTTCATTCCGCCTCTTAAAATATTTTCCAATTTTTCAGCACGGCTTTGGTCGGTGCTGCCGCCTTGCAGCAAAGCGGCTATATTCAAGCGCAGCCCGGCAACGTTTATTCCGGCCATAAAATCGGCAATAACCGTATCTTCCGTGTCTTGAGGGCTAATCTGCAATTTTTGCGCCAAAACATTTTCATATTCTTCATTGCCGGCATAATTTTTCAGCAAATCCGTAATTTTTGAGCGGTTAAGAGTAATATTTTTCATAACTTGCGGAAAAGAATATTCGCTTAAATTCTCGGTTAGATACTGCAAAGCTTCTTTCAGCGGACTATCGGCGCCGTGCTCGGCCTCATCAAGCAAATCTTTTTGAATTTGCGCCAAGGCTTCGGCTGCGCTTTCATCGTCCAAAATATCAAAATACGGAGAAACACCGGCCTCCAGCGGGAAACGCTTCAAAACTTCCTGACAAAAACTATGTATTGTCTGGATTTTGATACCGCCCGGAGTATCCAGCAAAACAGCAAACAAGGTACGGGCTCTCTGCTTATATTTTTTTTGCTGCTTTATATCGCCGAACTCATCTCCCAGCAGGCTGAACAGGCTTTCTTCCAGCTTATCTTCCGGCAAAACAGACCATTTGCTGAGGCGTTCGGAAATACGGGTATTCATTTCCACCGCCGCCGCTTTAGTATAGGTAAGGCACAAAATACGCTGCGGATTAACACCGCTTAAAAGCAAGCGCAGCACGCGGTCTGAAAGCACTTTGGTTTTACCGGTGCCGGCTGACGCTTCAACCCAGACAGATTTCTGCGGATTGGCGGCCGAACGCTGCTGGCCGGTGGCTAAATCGCCGCGCTCTTGGCGCAAGGCGGCAAACTCTTCCTTAGTTTTCATCTGAATCATTCTCCTTGGCTTGTTCATCTCTTACCGACCACTCCAAAAAACGGGAAAGATGGTCATAGTCCGAATAATCCGGCGCATCATGCGGGTTCGGCTTAGCATAATAAGGGGTTGATTCCTTATCAAAATGGGCGATTAAAGTTTGCAGATAGCTCATTGTTCTTTCTAAGCCTTTTTGGCTTTGCTCGCTGTTTGCAGCAATTTCTTCCTTGCCCAGCCGCCAATAGCGCAAAGTTGCCACCTCCTTGGCCGGAATCCCGGCATATCCGCCTTTTTCGGCAATAAGCCCCTCTATCGGCAGCTGCGGAGCCATTCCGGTAATGATTTCTTTCAGCGTACGAGCCCTGCCGGTTTTGTAATCCAACACATTCAAATGTCCGTCTATGGTTTCGTCTATACGGTCGGCCTTAGCGGTTATGGTAAACTTGCCGCCGTCAGAATCAAAATCCAGACTGCCGCTCACTTCATTGTGAACTTTTTTAACTTCACTGCGGTAGTTTTTCTCTGTTTCTACCAGCCAGGCCGCTGTCTTAACAAACTTAGGCCACCAAAAAGCCTTGATATCCGAACTTATATTATTGGCGGCAAATTCAGCCTCTCCCAATTTCAGTAGCTGCTGTTCTGCATCCGGCGGATAGGCTCCGGTGCTGTAAACATTGTTAAACTTTTCTATCACGGCATGAACAATATTGCCGTAATCCCGATAGGCCACATCCTCGTCGAGTTCTTCCAGCGGATAAAGCTTCAAAATATATTTGGCAAAAATTGTATATGGATCGCGCATCAGCATCTCAAAATTTACCGCCGACAATTTGCGCGGACGCAGCGGCAACGGCGGACGAGGCTCCGGTGCGGAAATACGCTTTTGCTCTGTTGCCCGCTCTAAATATTTTGCCCACAAAGAATATTTATTGTCATATAAAAATTCATATTTTGCCTTATCTTCTTTTTGATTGCCGAAATTTGCCGCTAAAACCGTTTCAAATCTCAGCCACCAGCGGGATTTATTCGTAGGCGTGCCGTCAACCCGTTCGGCTCTGGTCAAATAGACTTTCTGCGCATTCAGCAAATGAGCAAAATCAGCGGCGGCCACACCGATATTCCGTTCCGGCAGCGGAAATCCGAAATCCTTTTTCATCGGGCGCGACATCCATAAATCGGCTGTCGGCAGCTTTGGCCAAACACCCTCATTTACTTCGCCGATAATTGTTACATCAAACTGAGTCAAACGGGCTTCAATCGGGCCCAGAATCTTAACCCGCGGGTGCATACCGTAGCGAACGCGCACATTTTGCTCTATCAGCATACTTTCTAAAAACGCCAAATAATCATGCGGCTTAATTTTGCCTAAAATACCGCAATTCTGCATAAAATCGCCCACAAACTTAGAGGCTGCGGCTCCGGCGTCATTCTTCCAAATAATTTTATCGCCGGTTTTTATATCCGTATCCGCCAAGAGCTCGGCTGTTTTAATGTGGCAGGTAAAAAACTGCTGCAAATCTATTTCCGCCTGCCGGTACTGTTCGCACAGCGGAACAAAAATTTCTTTTATTCCGGCTAAAAATTCAGCCGACTCCGGCGACAAATCTTCTTTTTTACGCCAGCTTAATTCCAATTTACGGACTTTTTGATTGAAAACCGCCGGATTTTGCCCGCACGATGTAAACGGATGCTTCAGCAAGGAAAGCAGGCTTACCTGCGAAAAATCATTTTCCAGCACATTGATAATCTGCCGTAAATATATGCCGATCGGCGTCAGGCTTAACGGCTGTCCGGCCGAATCATCCGCCACAATATTCCATTTTTTAAGCTCGGAAACCACCCGCCGCGCCAAATTTCTATCCACCGTAACCAAAGCGGCAGTTTTTTCGGGCATTTCCAAAGTGTTGCGAATCAGCAAAGCAATAGCCTGCGCTTCTTGGCGAATATCATCGCAATTCAGCAGATGAATCCCCTTAAAGGCCTCTTCCGGCAAAGGATTACCCGACAAAGAGCGCCATTCTGCAGAATCGGCCGCCGGACGCATAATTTCAGAAACAAGGTGTTCTCTGGGACTGAACGTTTTTTGCGGCAGATTGATTATGCTGCCACGGTCAACCTGCAAATAATCAAGCAGCTCTTTCAGCTCAAACTGCGGATGATTTTCATCTATCAGCGCCCAGCCGGAATCTTCCAGACAACTGTCTAAACCGTATAGCCAGACTTCTCCGTCCGGCAAATTCAAAACCGTTTTAACCAGCTGTTTCAGCAGCGGAAATGCGGCGGTTGTTCCGGCTACCACAATTTTTTGCTTGGTTTGGCTTTGCTGCCAGAGCTTTAACTCGGCTTCCAGCAGCTGATTGCGGCGTTTTGCCGTATCGGCCTTGCCTCGTTCCTGCAAAATCTGCGGCCAATATTCCGTAATAATCTTCAGCAGCTCCAAGCTTTCCTGCCAATGCGCCGCAAATTCTGCCGGCACGATTTCACTGAGTCGGGAAAAATCCAAGTTTTCATTATAAGACAAATCAATCAGCGCTGCTAAATTTTCGGCCAAAGCATAAGCTTGAGCCAAAGAAAGATGTCCAAAGCCTAACTCCGGTTTTTGCGATATCAGCTTGCTGAAAATAAATACGCGTTCGGTTTTAGTAATTTCGGGCGGCAAATCCTGCAGAATATTGCTTTGACCGGTCAAAAACACTTCGTCTTCCTCAACATCGGCTATCGGCAATATCTGCGGCAAAATAGTCGGCTCAAGACCTTTAAGGCGCACAAACGCCTCGGATAAACTCTGGCAGGCGCGTCTGTTCGGCAGCAAAAATAAAACATTAGCCAGCTCTTCCGGCTGATTTTTATAACATTTCAAAAAATGCTCGGCCAAAACATCTACAAAAGATGCTCCGGCATTGATATTATAGATTTTTGCCGCCATTTAATCCGCCTTATAATGATTTCAAATATGCCGTTAATTTTTCAACCGCCCGCCCGCGGTGCGATATTTTATTTTTTTCTTCTTTGCTCATTTGGGCAAAGCTGCAGGCGAATCCGTCAGGAACAAACAGCGGGTCATAGCCGAATCCGCCGCTGCCCTGTTTTTCAAAAGCAATCTTACCGTTGACACGTCCTTCAAAAGTTTCAAATTTACCATCCGGCCAAGCCAAAGAAATCACACAGGAAAAATGAGCACTGCGGCTTTTATCCGGGCTTTTTGCCATTTCTGCCAGCAGCTTTTCCATCCCCTTGTCAAAATCACGGTTCGGAGCATAGCGCGCCGAATAAACTCCGGGAGCGCCGTTCAGCGAGTCAACGCATAAGCCCGAATCATCGGCCAGGCACGGAACGCCGGTCATTTCAGCAATAGTTTGAGATTTCAGCAGTGAATTTTCGGCAAAAGTCGTGCCGGTTTCTTCAACATCAGGCAAATCCATATCTAAAGCTGATTTCACTTTTATGCCCAAAGGCTCCAGCAATTCTTTGATTTCTTTTATTTTACCGGCATTATGGCTGGCAAAAACAACTTCGGTTAATTTCATAATTTTCTCCTATGCTTTAAGGGCTTTTTTCTGAGCCATAATCAGCTGATGAATGCCTTGCTTAGCCAAGCGGAACAGCTCGTTAAACTCGCTTTCGCTGAATACGGCGCCTTCGGCAGTTGCCTGGATTTCCACAATTTTTCCGCTTTCGGTCAGCACAAAATTAGTATCGGCGCCGGCATGCGAATCCTCATCATAATCCAAATCAAGCAAAGGCTCGCCGTTGCAGATACCGCAAGAAACGGCTGCTACATATTCGCGAATCGGATTGCGCGGCAGCATTCCATCCATGACCATTTTCTGCAAAGCCGAATACAAAGCAACGAATCCGCCGGTAATCGATGCGGTGCGCGTTCCGCCGTCAGCCTGCAAAACATCGCAGTCAACCTGCACGCAGATTTCCGGCATTTCCGTTAAATCCACCGCCGCCCGCAGCGAACGGCCTATAAGACGCTGGATTTCCGCCGTGCGTCCGCCCACGCCTTTGGTCTCACGGCTGACTCTGGTCTGTGTAGCCCGCGGCAATAAAGAATATTCTGCAGTTACCCAGCCGCGGTTTCCGCCTTTCAGCCAAGCCGGAATTTCCGGACTGACACTGGCCGTGCACAAAACATGAGTATTGCCGCACTTGATTAAACACGAACCTTCGGCATATAAATTAACATTCGGAATAATCTCTATTTGCCGTAAATCTTCCGTTCCACGATTGCTTTTTCTCATTTTCAGCTCCTTAGTTTTTTGCTGTTTTTTTCTGCTGCTGGAAAAAATGGTGCACGGCGGAAGCAACTCTTTTAACCGTGTTTTCAACTTTTTCATCACGGGTTTCAACCACAATATCCGCTTCGGAATAGTATGGATACTCTTCGGTTATGTATTCTTGCAGCTTGCTTTTTACCGTAGCATTATCCCCCAGCAGAAACGGACGCCGCGTGCGCCCGGCCGTTCGATGATACAAAGTATCGATATCGGCTTTAAGCCAAATAGTCACGGCATGCTCTTTAGCCAGCTCACGCGTCTGCGCAGCCACAAAAGAACCGCCGCCGCTGGCCAAAACGCAAGGATTTCCCTGCAGCAGGCGTTTCATCACTCTTTCTTCACCGGCGCGGTATTCTTTTTCGCCGAAACACTTCAGCACATCAACCAGCGATAATCCGGCCGCTTTTTCAATTTCCTGATCTCCATCGACAAACGGCAGCGACAAGCGGCGCGCCAGCCTTTTGCCCACGCTGGTTTTTCCGCTTCCCATTAAGCCGACCAGCAAAATTATTTTATTTATTCTCGACATTTTATTATTTTTCTTTGTTTAAATTTTTTGCTTTCTATTGACCTCATAATATATCCTTGCTACTATTATTCAATCTTTTTTTAACTGTATACAAGGAAGAAATTAATGAGAAGACAATCTGCATATACTCAAGGAAGCACCTTGAAAATTGTTTTTTATGCTTTGGGCTTGATAATTTTGGCCGGCATTGTTTTTTTAATGGTTCACGACATTCAAGTTCCGACAGAACATGTGTCTCAAGAAATTGCCGTTGATTTAGAAAAATAAGCATAATGGTTGGACGTTGGCTGGAAAATTTTTTAGAAACGGAAGCGGCGGAAAAAGGCGCGGCTCGAACAACTTTGACGGCGTACGAGCATGATTTGCGGCAATTTTTTGAGTTTTGCGGCATTTCGGCTCCACAGGATTTAACCGAAGAGCGAATCGAAAAATTCATTCAGAATCTAAGTGCTGAATCATACGCACCCAAAAGTTTGGCTCGCAAACTTTCCGCCATCAAAGATTTCTGCAAATTTCTGTATTCGGAAAAAATAATCAAAACCAATCCGGCTGCATATATCTTGACGCCGAAGCAGGAAAAGCCTCTGCCTAAATTTTTATCAGTGCAGGAAATCAAGCTTTTAATTGAAGCGGCTTTTGCTAAAAAGGACTATCGCTATTGGCGTATCGGCGTAATGATTGAACTGATGTATGCCACCGGCCTGCGCGTATCCGAACTGGTTGGGCTGCCTGAAAATGCCATAAATTATAACAAGGGGCTGATAACGATTTTCGGCAAAGGCAGCAAAGAGCGCGTGGTTCCGGTAGCCGAAAGCGCTTTGCAGTCTTTGTCGGAATATATAGATTTAAGGCGGGAATTTATCAAAAAAAATTCAAATTCCAACTGGCTGTTTCCATCTCTGACTTCAATTTCCGGACACCTGACCCGCGATGCTTTCTATAAGGACTTAAAAAAACTGGCGGTTGACTGCGGAATATATCCGTCAAGAGTTTCGCCGCACGTGCTGCGCCACTCTTTTGCCACCCACCTGCTGAATAATGATGCCGACCTGCGCTCGGTGCAAAAAATGCTGGGGCACGAAAATATTACGACAACCGAAGTTTATACCCACATAACCTCGCAAAAACTGGGCGACATTGTCCGGAGGAAACACCCGCTGGCCTATTTTAAGGATGATACGAATGACTAAAAGCAAAAAAATGCTTATCCGCGAAGAACGCACTTTGGATGATTTAACCAGCGTATCCAAAACCATTATGCCTTTAGCCAAGCAGCTTTTGGGCGCGGGCGGCATGATTGAGCTGGAAATTTTATCCGGCTGGTCGTCGATTGTCGGCGAAGAGCTGGCAAAATATTCTCTGCCGCAAAAAATTTCTTTCAGCAAAAATGAAAAGACCGGCGGCACTCTTCAGCTGATTGTATTAAGCGGCGCTTTTGCCATGGAAATAAAACAGCGCGAGCCGCAGATTTTAAGCCAAATCAACACATATTTCGGCTATAATGCCGTAACAAAATTGAAAATAATTCAAAACAGCTGTCCCGAAAATTTCTTATTAAATAAAAAACCCATTGATAATGTTAAAAAAATTCTTGTATCCGCTGAAGAACAAAATTATATTACAGAAATAATTAAAGATGTTGATAACAGCAATTTGCGCGAGCATTTAGAAAATTTAGGCAAAGCCGTATTCAGCAATAAAAAAAATTAGGAGATATATTTTGGATAAGTTTATAAAGTCACTGAGCAAAACCGCAACTTTTATTGTTGCCTTTTTTGCTGCTGCTTATTTTTATTTTACTTATAAAGGCTTTGTTTTTGATGAAAACGGGCAAATTACTTTAAAAGTTCAGGCTGCTGCGGCCACAGAGAAAAACGGTATCGCCACGGTTTTGCCGCCGAATCTGCATATCAATGCTTCCGCAAAATACGCTGTCGGCGCGGCCGACGCTCCGCTGACGCTTTATGAATTTTCATCTTTAGGCTGCCCGCACTGCGCTGATTTTCATCTTGATGTTGTGCCGAGATTGGAAAAAGAATACGTGGAATACGGATTGCTCCGAATTGTATTTGTAAACTTTCCGCTGGATAAAAAAGCCATGCAGGCGGCTATGCTGCTGCAATGCGCTTCTATAGACAACTATCACGGCTTTTTAACCCGTCTGTTTGACAAGCAGCGTTTCTGGTATTTAGCCGGCGACACTTCTCAGCTGCACAGCTATGCGGCAGAATACGGCATAAGCTATGATGAAGCAGAGGCTTGCCTGCATGACGATGCATTGGCACAGACTATTATATCTGACCGCCAGCAGGGTTTAAAGCAGCTGGGCATGACCGGTACTCCGGCTTTGCTGTTCAGCGGCCGCGACGGCAACGAGATTATTTATTCGGCAGCAAGCTTTAGCTCGCTAAAGCCATATATTAACAGCCGTTTGGAAAGATTGGGTTACAGACAGGAAAAATGAAAAAGGCCAATTCAGACATTGAGGAGATAGACAAGCGAATCCGCCGCCTGAAAGAAAAACAGCAGAAAAGCGGCAAAGACAGCAATGCCTCTCCGCTGAAAGATGCCGTTGCCAATGCTTTTAGAATCGGCACGGAATTTATTGCCGCAGTGCTGGTTGGAATCTGCATCGGGTTCACTTTAGATAAAATTTTCGGGACTAAAGTTGTTTTTCTGCTTGTATTTTCTTTATTTGGGTGTATGGCTGGTATGTTGAATGTTTATCGTTCTGCTCAAGAGATGGATAAAAATATTCAGAAGGGAAAAGATTGATGTCAAGTCCGGTTGAACAATTTGAAATAAAAAAGATTATTCCGTTTGAATTTAACGGAGTTGATTTGTCGTTTACAAATTCATCTCTATGTATGCTGATTACGATTGCCGTTATTTTGCTCAGTATGAGTTTTTGCCTCAGAAAAAGAGATATTGTTCCGACCATGGCACAAACAATTCCAGAAGCTGTTTACGGTTTTATTCAAGGCATTATGGGCGAAACTCTGGGGAAAAACGGTGTAAAGTATTTTTCATTTGTTTTTGCGCTGTTTACCTTTATTGCCGGCGGCAATATTTTGGGACTGTTCCCGTATAGCTTTACGTTTACTTCGCATATTGCAGCGGTCGGCGCTCTTTCAATTTTTTGCCTTTTGATGAATATTGTTGTCGGAATAAAAAAACGCGGCTTAGGCTATTTGCACACATTTTTCCCGCAAGGCGTTCCGGCGCTTATGGCTCCGTTAATTATCCCGATTGAAACAATTTCGCTTCTTTCAAAGCCTTTCAGTCTGACAATCCGTTTGGCAGTTAATATGTCGGTCGGACACATTATTCTGAAGGTTTTGGGAGGCTTTATCATTACCATGCAGATTTTTGGTTTTATACCTTTAATCGCAGACATGGGAATCATTATGTTTGAACTTTTTGTTACATTGCTGCAAGCTTATATATACACAACGCTCAGCTGCGTATATTTAAACATGGCAATCAGTAACGAACATTAATTTTGTTGACTAAATAGAAAGGAACTCAAAATGGAAAACGAAATCTTACAAAACAAAACTTTGGCTTACATCGGTGCCGGTATCTGCGCTTTGGCTATGACTGCCGCTGCTTGGGGCTTGACTAAACTGTGGGTGGCTTTGATTGAAACAGTAGGCCGCAATCCTCAAGTTAAAAAAGACGTTACCTTGTTCGGCTTTATCGGTATGGGTTCTATTGAAGCTATTGCTTTGTACATTCTGGTTATTGCCATCTTGATGATTATCTAACAGACATAAATTCCTTTTATTAGCGAGGGAACAAAATGCCTCAATTAGACTTATCTACATTTGCCTCTCAGGCTTTTTGGATGGTTCTGAGTTTTTGCCTGCTGTGGATTTTACTCTCAATTTTTGTTACGCCGAAAATTGCAGATGTTTTGGAACAGCGCAAGCGCAAAATCGATGATTACATCCGCAAGGCCGAAAAACTTAACCAGCAGGCAAAAGCCTCTTTGGCAAAGTATGAGCAGGCTTTGAATGAAGCCAAACAAAAAGCATCAGCTAGCATCGCCGAAAATCAAAAAGAATCGGCGGCGTTTTTGGCTGCTGAAGAAAAGCTGCTGAATGAGCGTCTGAACAAACAAATTGCCGACAGCGAATTTAAATTAGCCACAGAAAAAAAAGAAACTCTGCAGCAAATTGAATCGCTTTCGCAAAATTTGGCGTTTGAAATAGTGCAAAAACTCGGTTTTACAAATATTTCAAAAAAAGACATAACTGATGCAGCCGACCACAAAGGAAACGTATAATGGCAGAGGAACTTATTGAAAAACCATTAGAAGATGTTGCATCCGGTGCTTTGCAAAACGGCAATGATTTGATTAACGCCACGCAAAATGCCATTATTGATGCAGCAGAAAATGTTTCGGAAGTGTTTGACAAAGCCAATCCGGACATTGCTCATCAAATTGCAGATGTTCCGTTTTATGCCGATGTGGAATTTTGGGTCGGTATGGCATTTATTTTATCAATCGCGGTATTGGCTAAACCGGCTTACCGCTTTTTGAAAGGTGCTATGCGCGGCAAGATTGATTCCGTTAAAAATCAAATTTCCGATGCTGAAAAACTGCGCGATGATGCTCAAGAGCTCTTAGCTCAGTATGAACGCAAATTTGCGACTACCGAAGCTGAGGTTGCGGAGATTTTAAAGCAAGCTGAAAAAAATATTGCTAATCAAAAGAAAAATGATTTAGCGCAGCTTAAAGAAAATACGGCGGTAAAAGAAAAAGAAATTAAACGCCGCATTTTAAGCTCAACGGAAAATGCAATGGCGGAGATAAATCAGTCAGTAGCCCGATCATCTGTTGAACTGGCAAAAAAAGCCATTATGCAACATATTGAAAAAGCCGACAAAAGTGCTTTGATTGATAATGCTATAGCAAGTTTGGATAAGTTTATAAAATAAAATTCAAACATTTGTGTGCAAGAATCCCAAGGGTTGCGGAAGTAATTTTTGGGATTCTTTTATTTTTCTTTACAACAACATTATATCATACTAAAATATTTGCGGATAGGCGATAGTCTGTCCGGGGTGTCGTAACCTCTGTAAATTCGTCTTAGTGTTAGACGTTAATTAAGCATACCTTCTGGCTAAAGGGCTGGAAGGTAGCAAAATGTGCTATATGCTAATATGCTACACTATTTAATTTACATAGTTACGAACTTCCAGCTGCTTTTTTAAGCGGCTTTTTTGTTGTAATTTCAAAATGATAGGAAGTTGTAATGATAGTTAAGGATTTAAAAAATTGTATGAGCTCTCGTCTGTTCTCCGTCATTACCGGATTTATTCCGGTAATCTTGGTGCAGCGAATGACTAACCAAGTCAATAAATTTGCCTTATTATTCAAAAGGAGTCTGTTGAGCCAAGATTGCCGGAACAGACTGTGCGTCATGTCCGGCAATGACGGGTGCCGGGGATGTTTGTCTATGTTTTTTCCATTCATTAAATTATTGAATCGGATGTACCATTCTGGATCCTCGGCGAATGAGCTGACGCTCAAAGCCAAGGATGACAATAAGAGTGTGCTGCAACTTGGCCGTTCGATGATAGAAATGCTGGGCGTGCTGGCGATTATCGCGGTTTTATCAGTTGGCGGAATTGCCGGTTACTCTAAAGCTATGCAGGCACACAAATCCAATATTCAGCGCCAACTGCTTTCTGAATTGCTGCAGGCAATGATAGAAATAAAACCCAAGCTCGGCACTAATTTAGCAGAATTTCAAAATATTACGGATTTAGTTTATTCTCTTGGCTATCTGCCGGAAGGAACAACGTATAAAAATAGCACAATTTATGATAAAAGCGGCAATATGATTCAGATACATAAATATAATCGTGATGATGCCAAACATTTTGTTTTGGAAATATTTTTCAGAGCCGACCAAGACTCAGACTTATCCCGTGAATCCGAAGAATTTTGCCACAACATCGTTTGGGCGGCAAAACCCATCGCCCAAGATATAAAAGTTATTGATTACTACAGAATAGAAGACGGCAAAGGAACTGTTTATTCTTTATTTTCCACCAAAAGCCTGATATCCGCTACCTTGAATGATATTCAGTCAAAATGTCACTTTATGGCCAAAGACGGCGGAGGCGTACACTATTCCATACATCTTTGGCCATAAAAAAAGCTCCATCAGTAAAACCAATGGAGTTTTCATTATGACTAAAGAAGCTATTATAATTCGCCGGCAGCGTATCTCTGCGCCATATCAGACAATTTGATAGCTTTAATTTGATCAGCATGTCCAGCTGCGCCAAAGGCAATATAACGAGCTTCGCAAACTTTCTGCATTTCTTCAATAGCAGGTTTCAAATATTTACGAGGGTCGAATTCTTTCGGATTTTCCATAAAGAAACGGCGGATAGCACCGGTAATTGCCATACGGGAATCGGTATCTACATTAACTTTGCGAACGCCGGATTTAATACCGCGGACAATTTCTTCAACAGGAACGCCGTAGGTCTGAGGAATAGCACCGCCGTAAGCATTGATTAAATCTTGCAATTCCTGCGGAACAGAAGAAGAACCATGCATTACCAAGTGAGTGTTAGGCAATTTGGCGTGAATTTTTTCAATCACATCAATAGCCAAAATATCGCCGTCCGGTTTACGAGTGAATTTGTAAGCGCCGTGAGAAGTACCAACAGCAACTGCCAAAGCATCCAAGTGTGTCAAAGCTACAAATTCGGCTGCTTCATCCGGGTCGGTTACCAAGCGTTTTCTATCCAATTTACCTTCGGCACCATGGCCGTCTTCTTTGTCAGCTTTACCGGTTTCCAAAGAGCCGATAACGCCCAATTCGCCTTCTACAGAAGCACCAACAGCGTGTGCGCGGGCTACAACTTCTTGAGTTACGCGAACGTTATATTCAAATGAAGCCGGTGTTTTGCCGTCAGCTTCCAAAGAACCGTCCATCATTACAGAGCTGTAACCGTTTACAATAGCGGATTGGCAGATATTTACAGAAGCGCCGTGGTCTTGGTGCAAGCAAATCGGCAATTCGGGAAACATCTCGATACCAGCCATTACCATGTGGCGAATCATCGGATCGCCGGCAAATTTACGAGCGCCGGTAGAGGTTTGCAAAATAACCGGAGCATTTACTTTTTTAGCAGCTTGCAATACAGCTAAAATTTGTTCCATATCGTTTACGTTGAAAGCCGGAACACCATAACCGTGTTCTGCTGCATGGTCAAGAATTTGACGCATAGATACTAAAGGCATTTTTTTCTCCTTAAAAAGTTAAGTTTTATAACTGCCTAAAATATATGCAATTTCAATTTTTTTGCAAGCATTTTATTTTCTGTTCTGCTGTTCAAAATTCTGCAGGCGGTAAAATTTATAATAAGCGCCTTTATGAGCTAAAAGCTCGTCATGCGAACCTTGTTCAACGATTTTGCCCTTATCCATTACCACCAGCGAATCCATTTCTTTCAGCGTAGACAGACGGTGGGCGATAGCGATAACAGTTTTGCCTTTCATCAATTTTTTGAGTGATTGCTGAATATAGTTTTCGCTTTGGCTGTCCAGCGCCGAGGTTGCTTCGTCCAAAATCAGAATCGGCGCATTTTTCAGAATAGCGCGGGCAATCGCAATACGCTGCCGCTCGCCGCCCGAAAGCAATACGCCGCGCTCGCCGACTTTGCTGTCATAGCCGTCCGGGAGCTGCTTTATAAACTCATCGGCAAACGCTTGCTTGGCGGCAGCTTCCACTTCCGCATCGGTTGCGTCCAAGCGCCCATAGCGGATATTTTCGCGAATCGTGCGGTTAAACAATGTGGTGTCTTGCGGAATCACGGCTATCTGCGCCCGCAGGCTCTCTTGGCGGACTTTGGCAATATCTTCGCCGCCGACCGTAATTTTTCCGCCGCAAACATCAAAATAGCGCACCAGTAATTTAATCAATGTAGATTTACCGCTGCCGGAATGCCCGACTAATCCGACTTTCTGCCCTGATTTTATCTTCAGTGAAAAATTGTTAAACAGCTTTTCTTTCTGCGGATAGCAAAAGTCAATATTGGCAAAGCTGATAGAGCGATTGCGCATTTTGATATTATGAGCATCCGGCGCGTCTTGCACTAAGCATGGCTGAAAAATTAAGTTTAAGCCGTCTTTAACCTGTCCGTAAGACTGAGAAAATTCACTTACGAAAAAGCCGATATTTATAACATCAAACATTATGCCGTTCAGCAAAGAAGTCGCCATTACCACATCGGCAAAGCTGATTTTTTGCAGATACCAATAATAAAAAACCGCCAAGCAGGAAGCCAAATAAGTTGCCGCAAAACAGATTTTTCCCTCAAAATCAAACCAAGCGTCCTTAGTGCGTTCGGTTTGCTCTGCTTTTACGGCTGTTTTCAACACATTATAAAAATGCTTTTTTTCATAAAAATAATTGGCAAAGCTTTTTACTAAATCCGAATTAGTAACCGTATCAATAAAAACGCCGTCGGTTTCCGCCCCGAATCTGGCTCTTTTTTCGGCAAACGAGCCTATTCTTTTGCGGATATAAACCATAATCAGCAAATACATTATATTCAGCAAAAAGATGATAATACCAAGCTCAAAATCAGCCGAGCAAATCAGAATCATCGTGATAATCAAGCCGCCTAAAGGCCTGATAACCCCAAACACTATCTGTCCGTAAATTTCCTTAATGCCGGAAACAATGTTTTTGGTTTTAGAAGCGATTTTTCCCGCCATTTCTTCATTAAAAAAGCGAATCGAATGATGATGAACCTGCACAAAAATATCTTTATACACCAAGCTGCAGAAATAAGGCATAAATTTGCCGGCCGTATAGCGCCAAACGTACGAGCCAAGCCCGTCCAGCAACAGCATAGCCGCCAGCAAGCCGATAAACAGCACAATCTGCGATAAAACTGTATTGTCTTCGGTATATTTCGGCAAATAGCCGATAACCTGCGACATAGCGTAAATCTGCCCGCGTTCGGCAATACAGCGGACAATAAGCGCCGCCAAAATAATCGACGCCATCAGTTTTGTTTTGCGCAAATATTTGAAAATGAAGCCGAATACGCTCATTACGCCAATTCCTTGCGGCGTTTTTTCAGCTTAGTTAATTTTTCACTTACATTGCCCGTATCACGTCCGGTTTTTGCCAAACGGTCATACATACGGCTGATTTCTTTTTCCAGATATGCAGTTTCAATTTCATTGCGCAGCACGGTGCGTTCCTGATAAGTGCCGGATGTGTTTATTTGATGCATTTTTTCAATACAATCTTCCACTTCCAGATTGAAGCTCAGTTTTTGCTTAATAAAATACGGCAATTCATAAACCAGCTGACGTGCGTTGGCATAAGCTTCCTGCCCGTCCGCGCATTTTATATAGCGTTTTTTCAAAAGGCGGAAAGCAATTTCCAGCTCTTCGTTATTATCCACCACAATAAACGGCACCGGATTGGCGAATCCCTCTTGGGCAATGTATTTCAAAAACTCCAGCAAATGATGGAAAAAGCCGTTAATATTATAAATAATAAACGGTTTCATCGGCAGCATTCCGTCCTGCATCGCCACACAGTCATAAGCCAGTTCATCCAAAGTCCCAACGCCTCCCGGAGCGAATACCACAAAGTCAGATTCCAAAAGCTTTTGCTTGCGCTCTTCCAAGGTTTTGGCAACCACAATATCCATTTTGTTAATAAGCTCATCGTCATTCGGATACAAATCAAAATATTTTTTAGTGGTAATTCCCTGAATCGGCGAACCTTCAAGCTTGCATTGACGCTTGTTCCAGCCATCCAGCACGCCTTTTGCCACCGCGCCCATAATGCCGCTGTTAGATAAGCCAAAGTCCAGCTTAAACTCCATTTTTACAATTTTTTTGCCCAGATTGTAAGCTTCCTGCGCATACGCCGTGTCATTGCCGGAACGAGAACCGCCGGCAACAAATACGCGTATACCCTCTTCTTTATTGGCCTGCTTAAAGCTTTGAATTACTTTTTCTTCTACATCACATATCTGCTCTGCCATATTTTACAGCTCCTCTATATCGCCTTTGGCCTGATTTGCATAAAATTCAGCAGCAAATTCCTGAAGCGTATCGTTTTTAATAGCAGCGCGCAATCCCTGCATTAAACGTTCATAGTAGCGGATATTGTGCCATGTAAGCAGCATAATTCCCAAAACCTCGTTGCATTTTTGCAGGTGGTGGATATAAGCGCGGCTGTAATGGCTGCAAAGCGGGCAGTCGCAGCCCTCTTCCAGCGGACGCGGGTCTTCGCGGTGGCGGGCGTTGCGGATGTTTATCGGTCCGTATTTAGTAAAAGCCTGTGCTGTGCGTCCGGAGCGGGTCGGCATAACGCAGTCAAACATATCCACGCCGCGCAAAACCGCGCCGACAATATCGTCAGGACGGCCGACGCCCATTAAATAACGAGGCTTATCTTCCGGTAGCATTCCCGGAGCATAGTCCAAAACCTCAAACATTTTTTCCTGCCCCTCGCCGATAGCCAAACCACCGATAGCATAACCGTCAAAACCGATTTCACGCAAAGCTTTAGCCGACTCTTCACGCAAATCTTTATAGACATTGCCTTGCTGAATACCGAAAATTCCGTAACCCTCGCGGTCAATAAAAGCGGCTTTGCTGCGTTTTGCCCAGCGCATAGACATCCGCATAGACTTGGCGCAGGTTTCATAAGTTGACGGGTACGGCGTGCATTCATCCAGACACATAGTGATATTTGAATCCAGCTTATGCTGAATACTCATGGACTCTTCAGGACTTAAGAAGAACTTTTTACCATCAACATGCGAACGGAAAGTCACTCCCTCTTCCGTAAGCTTGCGCAAACCGCTCAGGCTCATAACCTGAAAGCCGCCGGAATCCGTTAAAATAGGCTTATTCCAGTTCATAAACTTGTGCAGACCGCCCATTTTTTCAACCAAATCAGCACCGGGACGCAGCATTAAGTGATAAGTATTGCCCAGCAAAATCTCCGCACCTGTCGCCGCCACGCTTTCCGGCATCATAGCTTTAACCGTGCCGCAAGTTCCCACCGGCATAAACGCCGGAGTATTCACTACGCCGTGTTTGGTTATTAAGCGTCCTAAACGGCTTTTGCCGACTTTTTTATCAATTTCAAACTTCAGTCCCATGTCATATCCTATTATCTTACTTGTGAACGCGGAGGAACAGGGTTGCCCATTCCTTTAACTATATTGCTTCTATTTACGTATCCGGCCTCGCCGTTGTCAATAATTATTTTGAACCATTGCTTATCCGGCGTATATCCGACTACACGGACAGTTTGTCCGGCAACACCCTCTTTCAGCACATCATAGCGGCTGTCCGGACCGTAATAAATTTTGCAATTTTCCGTTAAATGGAAAATATAATTTTCATCGCTTTTATCGCCGTCAACTTTAATAATATGGCTTTCTATCTGGTCATCCGCCACTTTAACTCCGCCGATTACCATTTCTTTATAATAACCGGAATTTTTATGCTGAGGCAAATTGATTAAACCGACTTTTCCAATAAGAAATACACCCAAAATTGCCGCCACGGCTGCTAAAAACACCGGTATTAAAAGCTGCCGCAGCCGCAGCTCTGCCGCCGACCAACGCGGCAGCACCACTGATTTTTGCGGATGATAATCTAAAATATCAATAAATGTCCGTAACAGCTCTTTCTCACGGCCGTTCGATTTTACAATCAGCAAAGCCTGTTTGGCATATATCCAGGCAAAATCTTTGCGGTTATTGCTTTCATACGCAATCGCATTATGTATCAGCAGCTTGAAATTGTCTTCATCTGCGGCTTGAACGGCATTATAATTGAATTTCAGCGCCTTGATATTTTCGAAAAAAGCATCCAAGCTCCACCAACCCTTCAACCAATTTGCCACAGAAGTGGAAACAACCATATCCTTAGCTTCGGCGTAATTGCATATATCTTTGGTTTCTTTTTTGGTAAAACCGCTGAAAAAAGCCGTTATGCGGCGCTGTTTCAAAACCCTTAAAGCCGCATCGTCTTTTCCGGATTGGTTTTTGTATGGATTCAAAGCTTCCATATCCGGAAAATCATTATTATTGTAAATCAGCGAAAGCAAATCATATTTCAGCCGCTTCTTTTGATCTTTCAAAATATTGTACGCTACCGAAATTTTTTGGAAAATTTCTACGGCATCAGGATTGTCATTGTGATCCGGATGCCAAAATTTGGCTCGGTCATAATATTGCTGTTTTATTAAAGACAAAGGCGCATTCGGAGTAACCTCCAAAACTTGATAATATCCTTTAGCATCAAAATTGGCGCTCATCAATATTCTCCTTCATCCATAGCTTTTTAGCAATATTCATCACATCTTCGGCAGCTTCCGACCCAGGATAGCGGTTCAGCAGCAAAACATGGTTGCGTATAGCATCGCGGACTCGGGTATCGCGGCGGATTACTCCCAGCAGACGCGGCGTGGAAGTCATATATTGCCCGCAAGCATGTTTTAGCGTATCATACGTCCGCAAGCCTTCTTCGTAAGAATTAGCATAGTTAATAACAATTTGCAAACTTTTATATGCAAAGCAGCCATTGTTTTTTTGCAGGAAATCATACGTTGAAACAACATTTGCCGGTTCATTTGTACATACCAATATCAAATCTGACGGCGGCAGCAAATTATATAGAATTTTTTCGGATGACGGCAAATCAACCACCACATTGTCATAATTCTGCGCCAGCAAAGCCAATTCTTCACGCAAGATCTGCAGCCGGCCGGTCGGCACGCCTTCCAGCAAATCACTGCCGACCATACCGCTTATCACGTCAAATTTCTTTTTATTAACCGGAGTAACCGCCTGATTTAGTGTTATTTCTCCGGCTATAACTTGATTCAGATAAGCTTTGTACGTAATATCCAGCTGAAAATCGGTGTTCAGCAAACCGTTATTGGCATCAAACAGCAAAACGCTTTTATGCAGCAAATTAAGCGCATGTGACAAAGTAATAGAAAACCAGGTTTTGCCCATACTGCCAAAGCCGGAGGCTACGGCTGTGATTTTTGTAGCCGGCGTTAAAAATAAATTTTTATCAATTTTTATATTATCACAATTTATCATCTTGTACTTTTCTTTTTTTATATTATGATAGTGACAAATTTATTGTTTTCTTGCAAACGATTAAAATCTTTTTAACACAATTTATTTATTATTTTAATGAATGTGGTTTAGGGAAAAAAATGAAAAAGCTTTTTATATACATTTTGTCTTTGTGGATTGGTGCATCATACACGGTTCAAGCACAGCACATGGTAAAGCAAGAAAGCTATTTAAAAAAAGATTTAATTTATGAAGGATTGCCGGATTATCCGCCTTTCGGTGAATATAAATATGATGGCAGATTCTATAATTTTTACAGTGCCTTTTTTAATCCGGTGCAGGAACTTGCAACAAAATACGGATTTAAAATCGAAAATGGTTTTGTGTTGAATATACCGGAAATGGAACAGCTTATTCTGAAAATCCGCAGCGGCGAAGTCCAACTGTTTTTCGGAGCTTATTCCAATACCAAGCTGTTTACGGGCATAAATCCTATTTATCCGGCTGTGATAGCCAACCCGATTCATGTTATTACCTTGCCGGAAACCCAAGAAAAAATTAAATCGGCGAAAGATTTGGCAAACTTGCGCGGCGTTATCAGCAAAACAGAATATTTAAGCGATTTTGTGATACGAAAAATAAAACCGTTTAACCTGGAATATGTCGATAAACCGGTTGACGCCTACGAAAAGCTTTTTACCGGCGAAATTGATTATATTATCGGCGGACTTTATTATAACCGCATTATGGCCAGCCGCTGCGGCATTGAACAATACCTGTCTTATTCAACCAAGCCATTGTTTAAAATTCCGGTATTTGTAGCCTTATCCAGAGTAATGCCGCAATTTTCCCTTTATGAAAAAGATTTCAGCAACGAATTTTCTAAGCCGGAATTCGGTAAAAAAGTCAAAGAAGAAATAATCCGGATGGTTGAAGACGAAATTACCGCTAATCAAGGTATTGTTCCGCCGGCATTTGCCGCTAAAGTAACTGGAGAAGAAGAGGCTATTCCGGCAGCTGACGCTCCTGGCGAAGCCGAAAAATCCAAAGGGCGCATTATAGAACAAAAAGTTCATGTAAAAACTATTGATGAAGTACTAGATGGAATATAAGGAGGTTTTATAAATGGTTCTTTTAGTGCATAACAGTGTATTGCCGCAATGCCGGAAAATCAGAATATTGATGTCCGAAAAGAAAATGCTGTTTGTTTTGAAAGAAGAAAATCCGTGGAAACTTTCCAAAGATATTATGAAAATCAATCCGGCCGGCGAACTGCCTGTCTTTATTTATGACGGAAATATTATTTCCGGAAATTACGCAATCACAGAGTTTTTGGAAGAAACCTACACTCAAAACCGTCTGATAAACGGCAACAACAAAGAACGGGCAGAAATCCGCCGCCTGATAGACTGGTTTGACAATAAATTCAGCCGTGAAGTATATCAATATATTGCCGGAGAAAAAATTTATAAGCGCTTTGCTTTGCAGCAGCCGCCGGAATCCAGACGCATCAAAGCCGGTATAAACAACCTGCGCTTTCACTTGGAATATATAGACTGGATTGTTGAACGCAACAACTATTTGGCCGGCAATAACTTTTCGCTGGCCGATATCAGCGCCGCAGCTCAGCTTTCCATTATCGACTATCTCGGCGATGTGCCTTGGGAAGACTATAAAAACGCCAAGCTGTGGTACTCTAAAATCAAGTCACGGCCAAGCTTCAAAGACATCTTAAATGACCGTTTTAAAGGAATATATCCTTCAAAACACTATAATGATTTGGATTTTTAATATGAGATATTTTTTGCTTATATCACTGGCCTTCTTAGCTTCTTGCTCTTCTTGGGGCGGAAAAGGACAGATTATTTATCACTGGGAACGCGAACGCACCGGCGTGCAGAAATTCTCCCGCGACCACTCTGAATGTCTGAAAGAAGCTGAGCCTTGGTTCCATTGGCCGGATTTCAGCAGCTGGTTTTATTCCGAAGAATACCGTTACAACATTGTAGTTGACTGGCATAAAACCAAAGGCATTTGGGCAAGCTATGTTCCATACCGCGGTGCCTCTCCGCTGTTAGTAAATTCCATCCGAGATTCCGCAGATTCCGACCCAAAGGAATACCGCCTGTGCATGGAAGCAAAAGGCTATTGGCATAGAAAATATGATATTCCGACTGTTACGAATGTTTTTGTTTATAATCCGCAAAAAGGAACAGACTATGTTCCGCTGGAAGATGTTTACAGCAGATAACCGCCGCCGCTGGCTTTGTAATATGCTACAAGATTCTGAAAAACTTGAGCGCGGCTGTTAAGATTTTGTGTCTGCGCCTGCAAAAGATTTTGCTCCATAGTCAAAAATTCGGAAAAATCAATCAGCCCGCTGCGATACCGTTCTGCCGTAGCATTGACAACCTTTTGCATTTTGCTCAAAGCTGAATTTTGCGCCTGATAGCTTTTCAGTTCATTCTGTACGGCTGTCATTGCATTTTTCAGTTCACCCACTGCGGAAAGAACTGTTTTTTTATACTGAGCCAAAGCTTCGGCTTTAACTTGTTTTTGCTTTTCCACCTGATTTTGCAGCCTGTTCCAATCTAAAATCGGAAGCACGGCAGACGGTTTATAGCTGTATCCTTGGCTTTTTGAATTAAACAAGCTATTTCCGCCGCTGGCGGCATATCCCCAAAGCGCAGAAACACTGACATTTGGATACAAATCAGCTACTGCCGCCCCGACCAACGCATTTTGAGCAACCAAATTTTGCTCGGCAGCTGCAATATCCGGACGATTGCGGATTACGTCTGCCGGCAAGCTATATAAAGATTTGGGGTTAAACTGATAGTTACTTATAAAAATTTCCGATCTTTTACTGTCATCCAGAGGCAGCTGCGACGGCAGCACACCGGCCACAACCGCCAGCGCATTTTTATATTGCTCGATTTCGCTTTGCAGAGCCGGTATCTGCGCCTCGGTGTAATCGACCAGATATTCAGCCTGATTATATGAAATATCATCGGTCAGCCCGCTTTGATATTTTGACTTTACCGTAGCTTGAATATCTTTTTGCAAAGCCAGATTCTGTTTGGCTATCCGCAGCTTTTCCGATGCTAATTTCAGATTTATATAATTAGCCGCAAGTTCGGCCGCAACCACCGTTTTCACATTGTTTAAGGTATATTCTCCGGCAGCAACTTCAGCAAATGCCGCTTCCTTCTGACGCCGGCCTTTACCCCATAAATCAAGCTCCCATGAAGCATCAAATCCGGCGGAATAATAGCGGCTGTCGGCAGCAGGGCCGATATTTCGGCTGTTTTTTTGATAATTATAACCGCCGCTGCCGCTTATCTGAGGCAAAAACGCCGCTTGGCTGATTTTCAGCGAAGCCCGCGCCTGTTTCAAACGCGCTGCAGCTATTTCTATATCCGTACTGTTCTGCAAACCGATTTCAATCAGCCGGTTCAACTGCTTATCGCCAAACAGCGCGTACCAGTCTTTTTCCGGCTGACGTCCTTGCCGCAAAGCCAGTTCCTGCCTTATTTTATTATCATTATACAAATCAGGATGTTTATAATCAGCGCCGACTGTACAGGCGGCAATAACTACAGTCATTAAAACAGCGGAGTTAGTTTTAAGCATTATTTTTCTCCTCGGATTTTATTTCTGATGACGGACTGAACTTTTCTTTTATGTGTTCAAAAAAAGCAAATAACGACGGAATAAAAATAATTCCTATCACTGTTGCGGCAACCATTCCGTAAAACACCGACGAACCGATAGCTATCTGCGAACTTGCTCCGGCGCCGGTGGCTACTATCATCGGAAACACGCCTAAAATAAAGGTAAACGCCGTCATCAAAACCGCCCGATATCGTTCTTCGGCGCCGCGGCGTGCAGCCTCAACAATCGGCAGGCCTTGTTCTCGGTACATTTTTGTAAATTCCACAATCAAAATAGCGTTCTTTGCCGCCAAGCCAATCAGCATAATCAAACCAAGCTGAGCATATATACTCAGCGACTGCCCCATAAACCATAGTCCGATTAACGCACCCAATATAGCAAATACCGTTGAAAAAATCACAGCCAAAGCCAACAGCCAGCTTTCGTACAAGGCGACTAAAAATAAATAGCAAAATACTACGGCTAAACCTATCAAAAATGTTGCTAAACCACGGGTTTCCACTTCTTGCAAACTTAATCCTGTCCACCAGAGTCCATATTCTTTAGGCAATTCTTTTTCCAGCTTTTCAAGTTCATCCAAGGCCGCGCCGCTGCTGACGCCGTTTTTAGACATTGCGGTTACGGAAGATGAGGTATATTGGTTGAAACGATAGATAATTTTTGGAGAAAGTTCAGTTTTGACTTCAGCAAAACTATTGATACGCACTAACTTTCCATCATTTGAACGCGCATACAAATTGCCGATGTCCTCCAGCTGCCGGCGATATTGATAGTCAGCCTGTAAAATTACCTTATTTACCTGCCCGCTCAAAGTAATATTGTTAATATAACGCGAACCCAGATTATTCTGCAAAGTGGCAAACAGCGATGATACCGGAATTTTATAGTATTCCAATTTCTTCCGATCTATGTCCAGATATATGTGCGGCGTCTGCGCAGTAAAAGTACTGAAAGCATAATCAAAATATCCGCTTTTATTCACTGACTTTAGATATTCCATCAGCCGGGCGTATAATTTCTGCGGAGAAGTGCTGCCGTTCATTGTCACAAAATCAAAAGAAATACCATTGCTTTGCCCTACCCCCGGAATGGCCGGCGGCGCAAAAAAGTTGATGGTTGCCTGTTTATTGCCGGCAAATTGGCCGCGCAAATCTCGGCTGATAGCTTCTATCGATAAATTCTTTGAACTGCGTTCATCCCAGCTTTCCAAGCCGATAACCCCAAGCGCCACATTTTCGCCGCTGCCGCCAAGCATACTGTAGCCGGCAACCGAAATAAAATATTTCACGCCTTTGGTTTTGAGAATTTTATCGTTCATTTCGCTGAGAATCTTATTTGTCTCGTTGATACTCGCCGTATCCGGCAGCTGGATGTTGCCGAAAATAATCCCTTGATCTTCTTCCGGCAAAAAAGATGTCGGAGTATACAAAAAGCCCAAAGCTATCAAACCAATTGTTCCGATAACGCATAACACCATAGTTTTCAGATGTTCCGAAAAATAAACAACCGCCTTCAAATAGTGGGTTTTACTTTTATTCAATACCTTATCAAACCAAGCAAAAAAGCCTTTTGGCTCGCTGTTTTCATCGCCGCGCAAAAATATAGCGCAAAGCGCCGGACTCAGAGTCAGAGCATTGACTGCCGAAAAAGCCACAGCCGTAGCGATAGTTACGGCAAATTGCTGATAAATTTTGCCGGTAATACCGGCCATCAAGCCTACCGGGATAAAAATAGCCAGCAGCACAAACGTGGTCGCCACAATCGCGCTGCCGATTTCTTTCATAGCGGTAATAGAGGCGGTCTTGGAATCCTGCTTTTGGTTCAGCATTAAATATTGCACACGCTCTACCACAATAATAGCATCATCAACCACCAAACCGATAGCTAAAATCATGGCGAACAATGTTAAAATATTGATATTGAATCCCAATAAATACACCACAATAAACGTGGCTATCAGCGATACCGGAATAGTAAACAGCGGAATCAGCGTTGTTTTCAGCTTTTGCAAAAAAATGTAAGTAACCAAAACCACCAGCAGAAACGTTATAACCAGAGTATCTATAATGCTTTGGATGGAAGCGCGCACATATTCGGTAGAATCATAGGCAACCTGCAAATCCATATCATCCGGCAGAACTTCGGTTAAATCGGCAATTTTTTGGCGCAGCTTATCGACAATCTGCAAGGAATTTGAGTTTGGCAGCTGGTTAATAGCCATAATCAGCGCCGGTGCATTATTGTAACCGGATTTAATATTATAGGTATCGGCACCCAGCTCTACTTTCGCCACATCTCTAAGGTAAATCTGCGCTCCATCGGCTCCGGATGCAACCACAATATTTTCAAAATCGGCAACGCTGTTCAGCAAGCCTTTGGCTGTCAAAGACAAAACCATTTTATTGTCCTTAGTGCTTGGAGCAGCGCCGATACTGCCGACTGAGGCCTGTATATTTTGATTTTTAACCGCGCTTATAATATCAGAGCTGTTCAGCCCCAGAGCATTTAATTTATCCAAATTCAGCCAGATCCGCATGCTGTACTGCGGGCCGAAAATCTGCACTTCGCCCACGCCTTTAACACGCGCCAAGGCATTTTTAATATTGGTATAAGCATAGTTGCTTAAAAATAAATCATCGTACGTGTGGTTGGGAGAACGCAGCACCAGCAGCGCCAAAATGTTCGGGTTCTGCGTTTTGACACTGACGCCGTACTGATTAACTTCGTCCGGAAGCTCGGATGTTACCTGTTGCAAACGGTTCTGCACTTTTACCTGCGCAATATCGGCATTTGTTCCCACGTCAAACGTTACCGTAAGCTCGTATGAACCGTTATCATCAGAGGAGGATGACATATACATCATATTCTCAACGCCGTTGATTTCATTTTCTATCGGCACAGCCACCGTATCCACCAGAACTTTGGCGCCGGCGCCGGAATAAGTTGTTGAAACCACAATCTGCGGCGGAGTGATTTCCGGATACTGCGCCACCGGCAGAACAGCCAGCGACAGCAAACCTAAAATAATCAATACCACAGAAAGCACGATGGCAAAACGAGGCCGATTGATAAAAAATGCCGAAAACATAGCTTATTGCTCCTTTTGAGATTGATTCTGAACTTGGACTTTTTGCCCAGCAAGCTGAGCTTCTATCTCTTGAACAATAAGCAGCTCATCCGCTTTAAAATTATTTTTAAGCAAAAAAACATCATCCTTTTCCGCTTCAATCTGCACCGGCAGCAAAACCACCGTTCCGTTTTGCACGGCATAAACAAAGTTGCCGCCGTCTTTCAGCTGCACCAAATTCTTGGCAACAGCCACAACGTTTTTATACGTATGCTCCAGCAAAACTTTAACATAGGCATTAGGTATCAGCAAACGCTGCGGATTTTCAAATTCAGCATAAACAGCCAAAGTATTGGTGCTTTTTTCCAAAGCATTTTCCGTATAAATGACCTTGCCGGTAAAAGGGTAAGCTTCTCCGTCCGAAAGAATAACTTTAACCTTATCGGCAAACAAGTCTTTGTTTTGTAAAAATTCTTTATCAGTAACCGAAAAAATTACCCGCGCCGGATTATATTGCACAATCCGCACCAAAGCCGGAGACATTGACGGAGAAATGAAATCGCCGATTGCCACATTGATGTTGCCCAGCACTCCGTCAAACGGAGCTTTAACCCAGGTATACGCCAAATTTATTTTAGCGGTTTCATAATTCGCTCCGGCTTTTTCGGCTGCCGCCTGCGCGGTTAAAAGCGCCGTTTTGGCATTATCAAGCTCTGTCTGCGAAACGGCTTTGGCTCCGGCTTTCAACAAGCGCTGATATTGGCTCTGAGCATTCTGCAAATCGGCAGCGCTTGAAAGTACGGCGGAATAAGCCGAAGTTAAAGCCGCTTTATATTCTTCCTGCCGCAAAACAATCAAAATATCGCCTTTTTTAACTTCTTGACCGCTGTCGGCCGGAATTTGCGCTATGTATCCGCTTAAATACGGCAGAATATTCACACTGCGGACGGCGGCAACCCGCCCGATAAAACTTTTAGATACAACAATGTCCTGAACTTTCGGCTGTTCGGCCGCTACAGTAATTAAGTTTTCTGATTTTACCGCCTCCTCGGCATGCGGGCGGCTGTGTTTATACAAAAACACTCCTCCGCCCGCAATTATCAGCAGCAATATCAAAATCAGCAAATTCTTGAACGTGTCTTTTTTCATTTTATCCAAAGCCTCCCGCTAGATTAAGTCTGACTCTAGATATACGGTAAAAAACACTTTTCAAGTAAGCACTTACTGCAAAACCTCTATAGCTTTAGAAATTTTGCGGATAGAATTAAGCTCTATTTGCCGCACGCGCTCTTTTGAAATGTTATAGGCCTGGCTTAAATCTTCCAAAGTAATGGTTTCATCGCTCATCCGGCGCTTAAACAAAATATCTTTTTCACGCGGATTTAAAACCGTAATTGCCTGATTAAACAGCTTGCGCCGATAGTTCATGGTTTCCTTATACGCATAGCGCTCTTCCTGATTAGGCTTGCCGTCCGAAATAAAATCCATCCATTCGGCCGTGCGTTCCGAATCGCTGTCTACCGGAGAGTTCAGCGAACCGTCATGTGATTTGAGGCGAGTATTCATCTCTGTGACTTCCTGCACGCTGACATCCAGCGAACGGGCAATATCTTTCAAAATATCCGAAGAAAGCTCACGGTCATCCATTAGGTTCAAACTGTTTTTAATCTTCCGCAAGTTGAAAAACAGCTTCTTTTGCGCCGCCGTAGTTCCCAGTTTGACCAGCGACCATGAATTAAGAATATATTTTTGCACTGACGCTTTTATCCACCACAAAGCATAAGTGGAAAAACGAAAGCCTTTATCCGGCTCAAACTTATCAATAGCATAAATCAAGCCGATATTGCCTTCGGAAATCATCTCGCTGACCGGCAGACCATAGCCCTTATAACGCGAAACAACTTTGACAACCAAACGCAAATGCGAGGTTATCAGCTGATAAGCCACGTCTTTGTTGCCGGTTTCTTTATACTTTTTAGCCAGAGTATATTCTTCTTCCTGCGTTAAAATCGGATATTTGCGGATATTTTGCAAGTATCTGGCCAAATTTATTTCCGGAGAAAAATCCATTCCGGTAAGTGCTGTTAAATTTTCCATTGTCTTCACTTCCCCTGTTAGTTGTTTAGAAGTATGATATAGATGAAAATTTTAACAAACAACCTATACTTTAGTTCTATTTTTAAGGCAAATATCAACTAAAGATTAGCATACATCCGAAAGTTTTTGCAACAGCTCTGCCATATCAGGAGGCAACACAGAATCAAACTGCATAAACTTTTTCGTTGACGGATGAATAAAGCCCAAACTCTTGGCGTGCAAGGCTTGGCGCGGAAATTCATTGACATAGTTTTTAAGATTCTGCGGTAAATTTACAGCTGTTTTGCGGTTCTTTACATAGACCTTGTCGCCGACTAAAGCATTGCCTACACTTGTTAGGTGTACGCGAATCTGATGAGTGCGTCCTGTTTCCAGATTGCACTGCACTAGTGAAGCTGCATTTTTGAACACTTGCAGAGTTTTATAATGAGTGACAGCAGGCTTGCCGCCGCTTGTCACAATCGCCATTTTTTTGCGATCAGAAGGACTGCGCCCGATATTGCCTTCTATACGGCCGTTAAGCGGATTAGGCACGCCGTAGACCACTGCTAAATAAGTGCGTTCGATAGAATGTTCGGCAAACTGTTCGCTCAAAAAACGGTGAGCATTGTCATTTTTTGCCACCACCAGCAAACCGCTGGTTTCACGGTCAATACGGTGCACAATTCCCGGACGCTTAACGCCGCCGATGCCGGACAAGCTGTCTTTGCAATGATAAAGCAAAGCATTTACCAGTGTTCCACGTGAAACGCCCGCCGCCGGATGAACCGTCATGCCGGCCGGCTTATTAACCACCAGCAAATCGGCGTCTTCATAAACTATATCCAGCGGAATGTCTTCGGCAATCGGCTCGGCTTCTGCGGCCGGAGGAACGGAAATTTGAAAAATATCGCCGGCTTTTACTTTGTATGAGTTATCCGAAACAACAATATCATCCAGCAAAACACAGCCTTCTGCAATCAGCCGCTGCAGCTGCGAACGTGAAAAATCCGGCAGGCTTTTCGCCAAAAATTTATCCAAACGTAACTTTTTATCGCATTCCGCAGCTTCAGCTGTAGAAAATATTGTTTCTTCCGTGCTCATTTTTAGCCTTTATTAAGTATCTTTGTTTTATAATGCAGCTTAATGAGTCTTGCCGCTAAAAGCAAGTAAAGATTATGCAAATATTCAGGAGAATAAGAATATGGCCAACAGCGATATTTTGGAAGATGATGATTTTGAAAAACTGCTCGACAGTTTTATCAATGATTCCATGGACAACGAACCGAGCAATAATGTATCTGCTGCCGAAAAAATAAACCAGATGAAAAATGCCGACAGCAGCGCGCCGGTCGATGATGATGAAAACGATGAGGACGATGACGACGATATTGTCGACTATACAACAATGCTGAGCGCCGCCGATCAAAGCGTAAATGAAAAGATATCTGATGAAGATTTGGATAAAGCGCTGGTTTCTTCTTTGCAAGACGCCAAAGTAGAGGCACAGGACGCAAAAGAGCAGCCGACTTTGGGCAGCGATGAATCCGAGCTGGCACAGGCCTTTTTGAATTTTTACAATTCGGTTAATAAACTTTCAACCGAAAAATTAAATAAGCCTTACCAATGCTCATTTGAAATTGATGATTTATACCCGAACTACAAACCAAGCTCCGGCCGCATTTTGTCGGGAGATATTGTTGCCGGCTGGGTGCTGCTGACAAAAATGTTTCCGCAGGAAGTCGGCAGTTTTCCGCTGACTTCAAGCGATGAAGAATTTTTAAGCTTTGCCGAAAAGCTGACTAATGCTGATTTGCAGCTGGCGGTAATTTCTTATGTGGAAATTTTGATAGACATGGAAAGCTGCGAACTGTCATATCAGGCAAAATATCTGAAATACCAAGAAAAGCACATTAAGCGGATTATGTATGAAGAATATCTGAACCGCAAAGAAAGACAGCGCAAATTTACCGAAGCCTTGGCCGCTAAAAACTTTCCGGTTGATGCCGAACGGCTTATCAGCAACTTTTTCAGAGTAGCGCAAAAGGACGTAGACGGTGCGTTTAAGGCTTTGACAACCAATCCGGCAATTTTTGCGCCGATTGATTTCAGCAAAATCAAGCCGCGTTGGTTCGGACTTTTGAAAGTTACGCCTAAAGACGGTATCCGCGTAAATTTGGAAATCGGTAACTTTTTGAAAAGACTCAAAGTTTAGCACAAATAACAATAGACAAAAATCTTTTTTTATGATATATTGAGGGTAAAAGGTTAAAAGGAGAAAACCCATGGCTGAAAAAAATCAACAATCCGTGTTAATGAAAAGAGCCGCTAAAGACTTTTTAAAAGCAGTGCAAGACAAGGCGTCTGATGAAAAGCTTAAAGATATTCTGACAAAAAATCCAAAACTTTTGGAATCGAAAGAATTTGCCAAGCAAGTTTTTCCTAAAGTTAAAAACAAAGAAAACATGGGGCTGGTTCCTTTAGACAAAATGATGGATACCATCAAAAGAGTAAAAGATTTGACAGACAAAGGAATTGTTTCGGCCGAACAGTTTGAGGCTTTTTCTAAAACCCAAAATCCGATGACCGGCGAAAATTTTGCCACCTTTACCGCTAAACAGGCTGTGGCAGCCTGCGACAAAGCCAATCTGGACCGCTCGCCGGAACAAAACCTTTCGGATGACGGCAAAAACACTTTTCAGCAAAAAACCGAAGAATACACAAAAAATATGGAAGAGCTGAAAAATCTGGGTATTCCGATGGATTCGCCGGACAGAAACGGGCAGTCTGTTGAAGATATCTCTAAATTAGGCCAGGTTAAAGATGAAGAAGGACACTCTCCGGTTCTCAGCGGCAAGCCTTTGGTAAGCAACAAAGCCGCAGAACAACAAACCGAAAACACCGCCGCGCCTTTGAATATTGAAATGGCCGAAAACGGCGAAGGTTTGGAAATCGGCGGCGAAGAAAAACCGGCCTTGAAAGTAGAAACTCAAGAAAAACCGGCTGTAAAAGTCAATGTTCAGCCTCAGAAAAAAGAAGAAAATGAGGATGAAAACGAAGCAACGGTTGAAGATGCTCCGGAAGAAGATAAAAGCAAAGGCAGCAACTGGGAAGGCTCAAAAATCGGCGAACAGGATATTATTCAATATATGTATAATGAATGGTTCTTAGCGTCTTTGAATTGGTCTGTGAACAAAGTAGTCGGCGGCGTTTGCGGAGCAGTTGACCGTACATGCGATAATTTTGAGAAAAAGCATAATGCGCCGAAAAATAAATCAGATAAGGCCAACAGCCAAAAAGCTAAAGATTTCCAGAAAGACGGTTTGGACTTTATGGATAAAATGCCGGAAACCATGCGCGGCAAATTTGCTCAAGGTTTGGATGATAAAGACGGCTATATGAGTAAGCTCGGCCAAGACGTCCGCGCTAATGTCGGCAAAACTCCGCAGAAATGGAATGTTTTGGATGAAAATAACCCTAAAGACAAAGCCATGATTGAAAACATCAATCAGACTTATAATAAAGACCCGAAAGCCTTTATGGAACAGCTGAACACCATGGAAAACTCTAAGCAGATGAAAAAAGCCATGGTTCGGGTTTATGATGTTGCCGTTCAAGCCGCCACTGTGGAATATATGGCAAAACGCATGAAAAAGAACAGTGAGATTCCTGATTGGAACGATGAAAATGTTCAAAAAGACATTGCCAAGGCCGCCCAGAAAAAATATTCAAGCCTTATGGAAGGCGTTACCGGTGTGGCTGAACACATTAAACTTGATATGAAATTAAATGAAGGAGAAACAGATCAGGCTAAAATTGCCCAAGCTCAGCAAGAAGGCGTAGAAGCACTGCTTGAAACAGCCGAACAAACTGTTGGCAAAAGCAAAGGCTATCTGACTGATGATTTGAAAAAATCTAATTACAAAACAGCCGGCGGAAAAGTATCGCAAGATACTAAAGACTGCTTAGACAAGACAGATAAATTCTTTGAAGCCTGTGACAAGCATAAAGAGCTGCTGCTGCCGAAAAAGCGCAAAGAGGCCGGCTTAGACGGATTGGATGAGGCTGCAACCAAATTCAACACCCGCAGCGTTATTCAAAACAGCGCGGCTACAAATATTGCAAATGACATCAAAGCCATGGACTCGCAGATTGAAAGCAACAAACAACGCAAAGAAAAATTCAAAAACAATCAGACCTATGAAGAAATTTTGAGTAAAAACAATAAATTCAAAAACTATTCGACTGAAGGCAAAAATGATGCGCTTTACAATGCCGTATACGCACATAAAAGGAACAACAGCCGATGATAAAAAAGACTCTTCACTACCTGTGCGTTTTGATTGCCGGCGCCTTATTCAGCGCACTGCTGCTTTTGATTTATCAGCAGCTGTTTATGCTGTGCTATCAAATTAACATTTTAGCTCCGCAGACCTACGCTTCTATCAGCAACTATTGGAATGACGGCGGAGTGCTGCATGCCGGCGACATCTTTATGCTTTTGGGAATTATCTCGTATTTTCCAATCGTATTCTGGATATGGCGCAGGCTGGCAAAATATCAGTATATGAACCTGATTATGAAACCGCTGAGCTGGATATCTAACCGCGGACTGGATAAATACAGCGGCGGCATGCCGGAGGTAAACATTAAAAACTTAAAAATCGAGGAGAAAAAAACCATAGAGCAACTGGTGCAAGAGCGTATTGAATTGGAAAATAAAAAGAATCCGCAAAAAGCCGATTCGGCAGAATTTCGTAAAGAAATTGTTGAAAAGATAGAAAATGAAATCAATTAACACTCTCTTTATAAATTGGGATTATACTAAAAAGAAAAGTATGGAGTAAGACGGGTGAAATCCTTAATTGTCTTTGCAAGAATAATTATCGTGGGATGCCTATGGAGCATAGTCTTCATAGAAGGCATCCGCGTGATTATGCTCTGCAACTGGCATTTTGATATTTTCTGGCCTGACCACTGGCGCCAAGCTTATGCGCTTTGGAAAGCGGGCTGGGTTATCCGCGCGCCTAAAGAATGGGCTTTTGTGATTATTCTTGTAACCTTTTTCCCTATGCTTATTACCGGCTGGTGGACGCTGTGCATGGTGGCGTGGGAGCGCGTTATATATGACATTATAATGTCGCCGGTTACTTTGTACCGCCGCCTGATTAAAACGCCTATCAATGTTATGAAAACCAACAACAAATACGGTGTGGTAAAGAAAAAATCGTATAAACAAGTACGTCCGGCCGGCGTTGGCTTCAGAATGCCGATTTCCGACTATTCTGACGGCAAAACCGCGGCTCCGGTTACGGCAGGAGTGGGCGGCAGCGCCGTATTGCCGTCGCAAGTAAGAGCTCCTGCTCCGGCTCCGATGGCGGCAGCCGCTTCTAAACCGGCCAAAAAAACTGATATTCCGTCTGCTATTGACCATGCGCTGTTCAAATTTGACGATGATGACGATGATTTTGATTTGGATATCGACTCTTTTGAGAAAGCCGATATCTTAAAGAAAAAAGAACCGGCAAAATCCAAGCCGGTGTTTGATGACGATGATGATGACGAAATGCCGGCAAAACCGCGTAAAAACAACAAACGCGATAATAACGATTCATATTCTAAGCGCCAAAACAAAAAACCGGTGTTTGACGATGATGATGAAGATGACGATAGCGACTATCAGCCGCGCAGCAGCCGCAATGGCAAAAACAATGACAATAAAGACAGCCGGCAAAAAAATAATAAGCAAAACAGCCGTGATGACAGCCGCAATGACAAGCAATCCCGCGGCAATAATAAGCAGAATAACGGCGACACTGCCGAAAATAATGACAGCAGCAATCAGCAGCGCAGCCCGATTTATGACATTTTGCAGCAAAAAGGCTATGATGTTATTGCCGGCGTAAATGTAAACAATACTGTTATAGACTTTGTCGGCGTTTCGGATACGGAAATCTGCCTGTGCCTGGCCGACAAAGAAAGCGGCGATTGGCTGGCGGATGAAGAGCTGTTTAACGGCGAAGAACCGCTTTGGTTCTCCGAAAACAGCCACAGAATTTCACCGGTGCGCAAACTAGATGTTGCACGCAATGTAATTCGTGATAAACTGGCGGAAGAAGATTTTGAGCAAGAAGTGAAATCCTACGTGGTTATCCAGATGGCAAATATTATCAATGCCGATGATATGTTTGAAATTTGGAACAAAATGGATATTGACGTAACCAGAGTCAATCGCGGCGCTCCAAAGGAAATCCGCCTGTTCTCCAAGACCTTGGATGACGCGGAAGCGCAAATTGACCGCAAAGAACTTAACCGTCTGCGCAAAGTTTTAAAAAGTATTAAATAGAGGGAAAAATGGCATTTAAAGAACGCGGAGAAGAATGGAAAGAATATGACAGCGCCGTACGCTGGATGATGATTACGTTTTTAATTTGCTTAGGCTTGACGATAGTACTGTTTATTTTTGCACTGCCGTTGTCATATTTGGTCGGCCACGGCGTATCCAAGTCTTCATTTGAAATGATTAACAAATTTTTGGCTCTGATTGTTGAAAAACCAGGACATTTATGGGCTATGTACGCTAAATGGTTCAAGCAGCTTATCCGCTATCACGGAGCTTTTTCACTCAGCTTGTGGCTGCCGCTGCTGCCGTTTATTACCATTCCGGTCGGGCTGATTGTCGGCGCTTTGCTCAGTCCGTATAAATTCCAAGTCAATACTCAAGGTTCAGCGCGAATCGCCGAACTGCGCGACATCAACAAAATGGCTCTGCTCGGATTTGACGGCTTTTGTCAGGTTGTGGGCAAATTTAAAGGCCGTTTTTTGATGCTGAAAGAAACCTTGGCAACTCTGTGCTGCGCTCCTCCGGGTACAGGTAAAACCGCCGGCGTAGTGATTCCGACTATTTTTAACTCCGGCAAACTAAGCATTATCGTAAACGACCCTAAGCCGGAGCTTTGCTATTCCACCAGCGGCGCCCGCGCTAAAGTAGGCCCGGTGTTTATCATCAACTGGGGTGCTGAAGACAACCCGAGCGAAGGCATTTATTACCCAAGCTGGAATCCGCTGTCGCCTAACTCCATGCCGGATGCCGGACCTGACCGCGATATGTATGTGGACTCTATGTGCAATATTTTGGTTGAAGACCCTAAAGGCGGCGCCGATCCGCACTGGTCTAACACCGGCCGCGCCGCGCTAACCGGCTTTATTAACTTTGTGGCGTCTAAATGCGACCGTGCCCGCGCTAATGACTACTTTATCAGCCGAATCTACGAAGGAAAGCTGGATGCCAAAGATAAAGAAGTTTTGGAAGGCTACTATATGGAAATGCGCGATCCAGCTGCTCCGCGCGCCATTCAAAACCTGAAAAACGGTACTTTAACCATGGAAAACTATCTGCCGATCGGCACTTGGAATTTGCTACCGTCACGCTGGATGGGGCGTGAAGCCTGTATTGCCATGATTATGGAATGGATTACCGAAGCGCAGATTAACGCCGCTCAAGAAATTCAGCGCCGTATGGATGAAGGCGACCAAATGGCGGCCATGGCTGACCCAACGCATGATATGCTGGAAGAAGCCGTAAAAGAAGCCCGCAACTTTGGTTATTCGCAGCGCTGTATCACAGAATTAAGCTCACTCAGCAGTATGCCTGATAAGGAGCGCGGTTCCGTGCTTTCTACCGCTTTTGCCGGTATCGGCTGTTTCAAAAACCAAGCCGTAAAAGCCCGCACCAGCTTTTCGGATATTCAATTCAAAGATCTGCGCGGTATGAAAGATCCGGTTACCGGCGAATGGAAGCCGATTTCGGTTTATCTTTCCGTAAACCAAGTGGATGCGCGCGCTTTGGGCGTTATCAGCAGCACGTTTATTGAACTTATGTCATCCTACCTGATTTCTAATCCGCCTAACCATGTTAATAAAACAGACGGCAAAATGGGACCGTTCCCGACATTGTTCATCCTCGACGAGTTTCCGCAAATGCCGAAAATGAAAGCTATTATTGATGGACCTGCCGTAGGCCGTGGTCAAAAAGTTTCTTATTTGCTGATTGGACAAGACTTAGGCCAAATCTCCGGTAAATACGGCAAAGATGACTTGGAAACCGTGATTTCCACCACCGCCTGCAAGATTATTCTTTCGCAAAACAACGAGGTTACTGCCCAGCGTTTTTCTAAGATGATTGGCAACAAAACCGTACAGGTTTCGTCTTTCAGCCGTACAGAGGGCAGCTTGGGCAAAGACTTTAACCCGCTGGCTAAAAATGTAAATTATCAAATGCAGGGCGTTCCGGTTATCAGCGCTACTCAGCTGCTGAGCTTGCCTTTGCTGAAACAAGTTGTTTTGATGCAAAGCTATATCGACCGGCCGATTTTGGCAGATTCGCCGCGTTATTATCTGGATCCGAAAATGCGCAAGCTTTCAAAGCTGCCGCCATGCCCGAATGTTCCGGATTGGATTGTGGCACAGCGTGAAGACATCAATGACGACATGCTGGCTAAGCTTGGCATTGACTATGATCCGGATGCGGAAAACGAAGACAACTTTGAAGTTGACACTCCGCAAGCGTAAGTTACTGATTTTGCAAACCGTCGTTTATCAGCGGCGGTTTTTACTTTTTAAAAGCATTTTAACTGTATTCTGAAGAAAAATCGTACAAAGAAATTGCCGATAAATTGAAAATTGCCGAAGGAACAGTTAAATCAAGGCTGTTTAACGCACGCAAAATATTAGCTCAAAAATTAAGTTTTTTAAGGGAGAATGATCATGAATAAATTTTTATTAACCACCGCACTTTCAACAGTTATTGCTTTTTCGGCTTATTCCAACGCTTTTGCCGAAGCGGCGGCGAATCCGGCAGAACCGGCACAACAGACAGAAAGAATGCCGAAACCTCATAAAGAAATGCATAAACGTCCGGAACCGGAAAAAATGGATAAATTTTTAGACTTGACTGATGAACAAAAGGCCAAAGCCAAAGAAATCCGAGAGCAAAGCCAAAAAGAAATTGAACCGCTCATGAAAGAGATGAAAACTATCCGCGAAAAAATGGATAAAATCCGTGAAGCTGATATGAAAAAATTTGAAGCGATTTTGACACCGGAACAAAAAGCTAAATTGGAAGCCCGCAAGCAACATCACGAAAAAGAGTTTAAAGGCGGCAAAGACCACAGATTTCCGCCGCGTGATTTCAAAGATTTTCCAAAACACGATAAAGACTAAATAAGGCTTACCGCCGGATAAATTAAAATCCGGCGGTTTTCTTTTCTCTTACTTTTTTTCCTTTTTATTTTTGCGGGATTTTGCCGATTTTGCTTTTTTAGCCGATTTTTTGACTCTGGAGCTATCATCTTCGGCTGTTGGCAATACCGTATCATTTTTTGGCGAATCCATAGCTGTATTTTCATCTGACGGACTCGGATTTTCAGACTCCAAAATTTCGTGCATAGCCCTAAACAGCATCATAAACACAATTTCGGCAAACAAAATAAATACGTTGCTGAAAAATTCTGTAATTAACGCTATTGAAAAATAAAAATATTTCAGCACCAGCAATCTTAAAATAAATGAAATCTGCAAAGATAAAAAGTTCAAAATAACAAAAATCAGCACATAAGAAAAAATAATGCTGAAATTTCGGTCTTCGGTTTTTTGCCATAACACTTTCACAGACGGAAATTTTCCGTCACTTAAAAAATAACTTACGACAGCCGACAGGCGTATAACAATAAACGGCATCCAGCAGCAAATAAACATAATTACAAAATATATAAACTCAATACGCCAGTCCGGATTGGCTTTTTTCAGAAAAATAGCAAACGCCAAGGCAATCGGCGCAACAAAAATAAACAAGGCACCAAACAGCAGGCCGATTTTCTTCAGGCGTTCGGAGTTAAATAAAACCAGATTTTTCCAGCTGAAAGCTTTTTTGTTAAACGCCGTATTATAAAAATCTACAAAAAACGAACAGCAAACAAACAAAAGCAAAAGCTTGCATAGTATAAAAGCATACAGCGGCATCTCACTGTTATTTTTTTCAAGATAGCACCACCAGCCGCCTTCTCTGCCCAGCTGGCAAGACATCGGGAATCCGGTTAAAAAAGCCAAAACACATAAAACAGCCGCATAAAACGCCGGTATTTTTAAATTTCCGCTTATATTTTTAAGCAATACTGCAGTTTTGTATATAATTTTAGGGAATGTTAATTTCATTTTATATTTCCTTTACTAAAGTAACTCCAGCAATGGCGCGGATTGAAGACAGCAAATCTCCGTTGGCCAGAGCATAGCCGTTTTTCAGTTCTATACGAATATCCCAGTCGTCATTTTCCGGCTTAATATAAACTTTGTTGGTTCCGTAATGCTCGTGAGATAAAGCCTCGCGAATCGGGCGCACGGCTTCTACATTATTTACCACAATAATCAAACCCTTTGAATTTTCAGCAATTTCATCATCCAAAGTTTTTATCACATTAAACAGCATGCGCGGCGGCATATCGTCAGACTGCTTATCTATTTTTACTTTAACATAAAGCGGTAAACCGCTGTTGAGAGCATGTTCAAATTTAGCAATTCCGTCCGAAAATAAAATACCCTCGTATGCTGAAGTTGTATCCGAAAGTTTCACAAAAGCAAACGGCTTGCCGCTCTTGCCGATTTTCTTTTGAAAACTTTGCAAACAGCCGGCCAAGTTAGCATAAATCGTATCGCCGGTTTTTATTCCTTTTACGGCATCAGCGTAGGTAGTAACTCCCAGACGCTCCATACTTTCACGATAGACATCAAGCGGATGTGAAGACAAATAAAAACCAATGGCTTCCGCCTCAAACTGCAAGCGTTCCAAAGCCGGCCAATCCGGTTTTTCCTGCAATTTTACCTTGGCATTAAGCTCTTCGCTGCCAAATAACGAGGTTTGGCAGCTGTTTTTAAGTTCTGCCGCAGCAGCCATGTGGCGCATTATGTTTTCAATATTGGCAAACAGCTTGCCGCGATTGGTATCCAAGCAATCAAACGCACCGGCTTTTATCAGCTGTTCCAGCTGCTTGCGGTTTATCTGCTTAACATCAACACGATGTATAAAATCAGATAAATCCTTGAATTTTCCATTCTTCTCGCGTTCTTCAACAATGGCGTTCATATTGGCTTCGCCCACGCCTTTTAAGCCGGCAAGAGCAAAGCGGATATTATTGCCCTCCACCTTAAACAAAGCGTTGGACATATTGATATCCGGCGTCAGCACTTTGTAGCCCATTTTTTTGAACTCTTCGGTATAGAACAGCACTTTTTCGGTATTGGTAATATCAAAGTCCATAATGGCGCACATAAATTCCACCGGATAGTGGGCTTTTAAATACGCCGTTTGGTAAGAAATCAGCGAATATGCGGCAGCGTGCGATTTGTTAAAGCCATAGGAGGCAAACTTTTCCATTTGGTCAAAAATAGTCTTGGCAACTTCGCCGTCTATGCCTTTTTTGATAGCTCCGTCAGTAAACATTTGGCGCTGATGCGGAATTTCATCGCGCATTTTTTTACCCATAACCTTACGCAGCTTATCCGCACCGCCCAGCGTATATCCGCCCAAAACCTGAGCAATTTTCATAACTTGCTCTTGGTACACCATAATTCCGTAGGTTTCGCCCAAAATCGGCTCCAAGTCCGGATGCAGATATTTAATCTCTTCACGTCCGTGCTTGCGGTTGATATAAGTCGGAATGTTATCCATCGGCCCCGGGCGGTAAAGAGAAATAACGGCGATTAAATCTTCAAAACGGTCAGGTTTGATTTGCTTCATCACATCGCGCATGCCGGAAGATTCAAATTGGAAAATAGCGCTGGTATTGCCCTCTTGCATCAGTTCGTATGTCGGCTTGTCATCCAAAGGAACCGCCGCCATATCCAGCTCTATGCCATGGGTTTTCTTTACCCAGTCCACAGCGCGTTTAATAACCGTCAGAGTTTTCAACCCCAAAAAGTCAAACTTGATTAAGCCGGTTTCTTCCACAAACTTCATATCATATTGCGTAACCGGCATTTCGGCGCGCGGGTCTTTATAAAGCGGTACCAGCTGATCCAGCGGTCTGTCACCGATAACCACGCCGGCAGCGTGCATGCCGGAGTTGCGGTATAACCCTTCCAGCTTCATGGCAATATCAAACAGCTTGTTAATCTGCGGATCTTTTACCCGCATTTCTTCAAGCTCCGGAACTTGGTCTAAAGCTTCCTGCAAAGTCGGGTTTTTACCGCCCTGCCCCGGCGGAATCATTTTGGAAATTCTATCCGCCTGGCTATACGGCATTTGCAGCACACGCGCCACATCGCGAATCACGGCTTTTGATTGCAATTTACCGTATGTGATAATTTGCGCCACATGGTCATAGCCATATTTTTTCTGCACATATTCAATGGTTTTATGGCGATTTTCCTGACACAAGTCCACGTCAAAATCCGGCATATTAACACGTTCCGGGTTCAAAAATCTTTCAAACAGCAAGTCTAAGCGAATCGGATCCAAGTCTGTAATTTTCAGCGCCCACGCCACAATGGAACCGGCACCGGAACCACGCCCCGGACCAATCGGTACGCCGTGGGTCTTAGACCAGCGGATGAAGTCTGACACGATAAGGAAATAGCCCGGGAAGCCCATTTTTTTAATAACGCTTAATTCATAATCCAAACGCTCATAATAATGCCTATCGATTTCTGCGCGTTCTTCCGCGCTCATTCCGTCATGATAAACTTGGATTTTCATACGCTCGTTTAAGCCTTTATAGGCTTCTTCGGTAATAAACTCATCCTGAGTCTTACCCTCCGGGCAAATAAATATCGGCAGCAGAGGCTCCATTTTATAGGAAAGATAATTGCAGCGTTTGGCAATATTTACCGTATTTTCAACCGCTTCCGGTATATCTTTAAACAATTCCACCATTTCGGCTTCGGTACGCCAATGGTTGCCCGGCAGATATTTACGGCGGTTTTCATTTGCCACATATTCTCCGGCGGCAATACAGCACAACGCGTCATGCGCCTCATACATGCTTTCATCAAAAAAGAAAACATCGTTTGTCGCCACCAGCGGAATATTGTGTTTATAGGCTAGCTCCAAGAATACCGGCTCGGTCTTTTTTTCTTCTTCATAGCCGACGCGGGAAATTTCCATATACAATCTGTCGCCGAAAATCTCTTTATATTCCAGCAGTTTTTTCTCGGCTTCATCTTTGCGGTTTTGCAAAATCAACCGCCCGATTGGCCCTTCATAGCCGCCGGTAAAGCAAATAAGACCGTCGCTGAAATCACGCAAATTCTGCATAGTAAGCTGCGGCGTATCGCTGTGTTCCATATTATCCAGATAATAGCGGCGGAACATTTTCATGATAGATTTATAGCCGGTTTCATCTTTTACCAGCAATATAATTCTATCCGGCGGAAGCTCCTTGCCTTTAGACAAAGCTAAGTTTTCCGAATCCTCATTATGCACACAGAGTTCAGAACCGAGAATCGGCTTAATTCCTTCATCTGAGGCATATTTTGAGAAGCACTTGCCGCCAAACAAATTGCCTCTGTCGGTAATAGCGCAGCAAGGAATACCCAAATCATGCATTTTATGCACCAGCTTTGGCACCAGCATGGCGCCAAGCGACAAAGAATAAGCGGTGTGAACACGCAAATGTATAAATTTAGGGTCTTTCATTCGGCAATAAAGGCGCCCGAAAAAGGCGCCCCTCGGTCATAAATTATTTATCGGAACCAGCTTTTTGATAGCAGCGGCAATGACAAATACCGTCGCGCTCAATATCGCTGCGGCAAAGCTCGGAAATGCAATATCTTTTTTCATTGTTGCCGTCGCAAGGACAGCGCTGCCATTCGCTGTCGCCGAACATCATATTTTTTGCCTTAGCGATTTTTTCAATATTCTGAGTCGGATAGTATCCGGCTTTTTTGCAGTTTTCCAACATTTTTTCTAAAATTGTAGCCATTTTAATTTTCTCCTATCTTTGTTCTAAAATATCTAAAAGCGAGCTTAATTCTGCCGGTGTGTTATAGTGCAATGTTATACTACCTTTACCTTTTTTTCCAGCATTTATTTTGACTTTCAGTTTTAATTTTTCTTCTAAGTCCGCCATAATTTTTTCTAAATCTCTGTCTACAGGCTTCGGCTGTTTCGGCGCAATATTTTTTACATTTATACCCTTAGCGTTAGCAGCCAAGGCTTCGGCTTCGCGCACGCTCAAACCTTCTTTGACAACTTTATTTGCAAGCTCTACGGCATTTTCGCAGCCGATTAAAGCCCGTGCATGACCGGCTGACAGCTTATTTTCTTTTACCAGCTGTTTAATTTCTTCCGGCAAGCCTAAAAGGCGCAGAGTGTTGGCAATATAGCTGCGCGACTTGCCGATAACTTTGCCGATAACTTCTTGAGTGTAGGCATATTCATTCATCAGGCGGTTTAAGCCCTCGGCTTCTTCAATAGCCGAAAGATTTTCACGCTGCAGGTTTTCAATTAAGGCGATTTCCAGAGTTTCACTGTCGTTTAAGTCTTTCACAATTACCGGAACTTCAGCCAAACCGGCAAGCTGAGCCGCGCGCCAGCGGCGTTCACCGGCAATAATTTCATATTTATCGTTCTTTTTGCGTACCAAAAGCGGCTGCAGCACGCCTTTTTCTTTTATGGACTGAGCTAAAGACTCCAGTGCTTCGCGGTCAAACTCCGTACGCGGCTGAAAAGAGCAAGGAACAATATCTGTTATCTTAACCTCATTTTTTTCAGATTTAAATACAGTGTTCTCAACCAAGCTGCTGACATCTGCCGTTTCACTGTCTAAGTCCAAGTTTATATCTTCATCGCCAAGCAAAGCTTCCAAGCCACGCCCTAAACCGAATTTTTTATTATTAGCGTTCATTTATAACTCCTTTTCTCTTTTCAAAACTTCTTTTGCCAACTGAATATAGGCCTGCGCTCCGGCGCTTTTGAAATCATAAATCAATATAGGCTTGCCGTGCGACGGAGCCTCAGCTATCCGCACGCTGCGCGGAATAACCGTTTGATAAACTTTGTCGCCGAAATATTTGCGCACATCCGCTTCAATCATCTGGCTGAGGTTATTTTGACGGCTGTACATCGTAAGAATAATCCCCTGCAAAGTCAAAGCAGGATTAAAATTGCGTTTAATCGCGTTGATATTCTTCATCAAGTCGGCCAAGCCCTCCAAAGCCAAAAACTCGCATTGCAGCGGCACCATAACCGAATTGGAACTGACCAGCGCGTTAATAGTGATTAAATTCAAAGACGGAGGGCAGTCAATCAGCACATAGTCATATACAGCCTCTAAACTGCTTAAGGCTTTTTTCAGCACAAACTCGCGTTTTTCTACTTCCACAAGTTCAATTTCCGCAGCGGCTAAATCCGGCGATGACGGAATCATATCAAACCTTGGCAAATCCGTATGCAAAATAGCCTCTTTAACATCACAGTTGCCAATCAAAACATCGTAAGACGAATAGTTTTCCTTTTGCTTGGCGATTCCCATAGAAGTTGTGGCATTGCCCTGCGGGTCAAAATCTATAACCAAAACATTACGTCCGATAGCGGATAAAGCCGTGGCAATATTGATTGTAGTGGTAGTTTTGCCGACTCCGCCTTTGCGGTTTGCAACAGAAATTATTTTCATTTCTTTCTCCTTATTCCCGTCAAACAGAAAACATATCCTTCTTTGCCGCGTTCAACTTCAAAGGGGCGCGCATAAAAATCTTCATAGATATCAACCAGCATTTTCCAATTTTTATCAGCCTCTTCCAATTCAGCGTATCCGGTATGGCCTTTAGGCAAAACATATTCCGTATTTTTTGAATACAGGCCGGTTGTGCATTTTAGGATTTTATCAACAGAAGCCACAGCGCGGGCGGTTATATAGTCGACATTTTTAAATACAACGTTTTCAGCCCGGTCATTTATAACTTCGACATTCTGCAAATTCAGTCGTTCGCAGACGTCTTTTAAATACAATGTTTTTTTAGTTATACTTTCTATGAGTACAATTTTCAGAGCCGGAAATTTTTCTTGACTGGCAATAGCCAACACGATTCCCGGAAAACCGGAACCGCTTCCGACATCAACAAGCAATTTTGCATCATCGCGGATATAATCTATCAGCTGCAAAGAATCCAGCAAATGACGCGTTTCCAATTCTTTTTCGGCATTTTTACTGACTAAGTTAATTTTTTGATTCCACCCTAAAAGAATTTGCAAAAAATCTTTCATTTTTTGCAATGTTTCACGTGAAACACCATAACTCAAAACTTCTTCATCAAAATTCATTTTTACCTCTGACTATAAAGTATGCGCCATTTAAATTTTATGCAACAAAATATAATTGTTATTCACTAAAACTTAATTCTATGCTGAATATTATGCTTTGCCAAAGCCGCCTCAGCCAAATCGAATCTATCACCAAGCTCGGCAACCGCATGCGCGTCATCGCTGATAACAAACGGAATACAGCGCTTAGCAGCCTCGGTTAAAATTTCATCACTCGGATAAAAATCGTTAATTTTACGCAAGCCTTTGGTACTGATTTCCATTCCCATATTTTGGCATTGCAAAGCATCTAGAATTTTCAGTTTTTGCGGCATAAATTTTTCGGCAGAGCAAACATCTCCTAAACGGCGGGCATAGTCTAAATGCGCTAAAAATTTAAATACACCGCTTTTGACAGCTTTTTCTATAGTTTCGAAGTGCCGCTGCAGCAATTCCTTTTGAAAAACTTCATCTTTAAAGAAAACCGACATATCATACAAATCAATCAATGACTCGCAATTTTCATCAAACAGCATGTGATTGCCGGTAATGATATAGTCATAATCAAGCTGCTTCAAAAAGTCTTGCAGCTCAGCAAACCAATCGCTGTACGTAAAGAAATCAACCTCAAAACCGACATATAATTTTAAACCGCTTTGTGCAGAAACTTTACGGATATGTTCGCAATGCTTTTGAAAATCAGGCAGGATTTCTTTGAAATCGCTTTTAAATATATGACTGTTACCGCGCTGTTCCCAAAGCGGCCAAGATTTACTCTGCCGTATATTTTTATGCACGCACAAATGATCGCTTATACCCAGTTCACAGAAACCAAGTTTTTTAGCCTGTGCAACCATATCTTCCAGCGTATTATTTCCATCGGAAAAGTTTGTGTGCGAATGGTATGAAAAATTCTGAACCGTCATTTTTTAATATATCCTAAAATTGCCGTAACCGCTGCCGGAGTAACGCCTTTGATGCGGGCAGCCTCGCCGATTGTTTTTGGTTTTACCGCCGTAAAGCGCTGAATCATTTCTGTAGATAAACCGCCGATTTTAGAATAATCTATATCATCGCGGATTTGCAAATTTTCATCACGTTTAAATACAGCGATATCCTCATATTCTCGTTTTAAATAACCGGCATATTTAGCGTCAATTTCAACTTGTTCATAAACAGAATCTTCTATATCCTTGCTTTCCGGTGCAATTTTAGAAATTGTTTCACGTGAAACATCTTGGTAGCCCAGTAAATCTTTTAAGGTCTTTTTGCCATTATGTTTTACGGTTATACCCAAAGCTTCTATTTCAGGATAAGAAACGATTTTGTTTAAGCAAAAGTCATTAAACCTTTTAATTTTTTCTTCTTTTGCTTTAAATACACTGTATCTATTTTCGGAAACACAGCTGATGTTATAGCCAAGCTCAGTCAGACGAGCATCAGCATTATCAGCGCGCAGCACTAAGCGATATTCTGAACGCGAAGTAAACATTCTATACGGCTCATCAACGCCTTTGGTAATTAGATCGTCCACCATAACGCCGATATAGCCTTGGCTGCGGTCAATTTTAAATTCCTTGCCGCGGTTAAGTGCAAATAAAGCCGCATTTACACCGGCCAGCAAACCTTGAGCCGCAGCCTCTTCATAACCGGTAGTGCCGTTAATTTGTCCAGCTAAATACAAGCCCTTAGATTTTTTAACTGCTAAGCAATGATCGAGCTCCTGCGGATTAACAAAATCATATTCAATCGCATACGCATAGCGCAGAATTTCCACATTTTCCAAGCCTTTCATCGTATGGATAAAAGCATCCTGCACCTCTGCCGGCAAGGATGTAGAGATACCGTTTGGATAAACAACGTTTGTATCATATCCCTCCGGCTCCAAAAAAATCTGGTGCGAGGTTCTGTCGGCAAAGCGGACTAATTTATCTTCAATACTCGGACAATAGCGCGGCCCTTTACCGGTAATCAAGCCGGAAAACAAAGCACACTTAGAAAAATTATCGCGAATAATTTTATGCGTTGTTTCATTGGTGTATGTCACTCCGCAGTCAATCTGACGATTGTTGAGCTCCTTAGTTAAAAACGAAAACGGCACCGGATTTTTGTCGCCGGATTGTTTTTCCAAAATATCCCAGTTAATCGTATCGCCGTTTAAACGGGATGGAGTTCCGGTTTTCAAGCGTCCAAGCTGCAAGCCCAAAGATTTTAAATACGGTGTTACGCCAGTGCACGAGATATCCCCGACACGCCCGCCGATAGAAGTTTGATGACCGGTAAACATCACGCCATTTAAAAATGTACCGGTTGTCAAAACCACGGCTTTAGCAAAAATCTCGGTTTCATCAGCAAGTTTTACGCCGCAGACATTATTATCTTTTATCAGCAACCCCTCAACGGCACCTTCTTTAATATCCAAATTCGGAGTTTCCTGCAGCGCCTGCAGCATATATTTTTTATACAGCGCACGGTCAGCCTGCGCACGCAGTCCGCGCACAGCAGGTCCTTTAGATAAATTAAGCATTCTGAATTGAATGCCGGCTTTATCTATAACACGCCCCATTAAGCCGTCTAAAGCATCTACTTCGCGCACTAAATGTCCTTTGCCCAATCCGCCGATAGCAGGATTGCATGACATTTCGCCGATTGTAGAAATTTTATGGGTAACCAGCAAAGTTCTGGCACCGGTACGAGCCGCAGCAGCACAAGCCTCACAGCCGGCATGACCGCCGCCGACAACAATCACATCATACATATTATTCATTTCAGCCTCTAAAATTTTTCTTACACTAAAGCACAAAACCAAAATAAATGCAAATTAAAATACGCTGCACCGATTTAAATACAGCGTATTTTTTATCAGTAAAATTTAAATACAATGTTTTTATTATTTACCGATACAAAAGCTGCTGAATATCTTATCCAAAATTTCATCAACTTCCACCTGACCGGTAATTTTTCCGATAGCCCGGCAAGCCAAACGAATATCCTCTGCCGACAATTCAATTTCTTTTTGCAGATTAAAACGGCTTAAATTTTCCAAACATTCCGCCAGCGATTCTTTATAACGCTGTCTGGTAATCAGCTGAGCCGAGCTTTTTTCATACATATTCTGAAATGTTTCATAAATTTTATCTGTAATTTCATTTACATTTTGATTTTCTTTAGCTGAAATCAAAATACAGCCTTTCTCCTGCAGTTTTTTCTGCTGTTCAGCCAATAATTTATCCATTTTATTAGCAACTAATATATATGGCGCCGCAACAGCTTTTATATACTCATCAAAAATTTCCGGAGAATCTTTTTCTGCATCAAACATAAACAAGCAAAAATCAGCTTCCGCTATTTTATCTTTTGCCAGCTTAATGCCGATTTGCTCAATTTCATCAGCAGATTCGCGCAATCCGGCCGTATCGGTAAATATTACCGGAAAGCCTTTTAAATCTACATAAGCCTCAATCACATCGCGGGTTGTTCCTGCAATATCAGAAACAATCGCTACATTTCTTTTGACAACAGCATTTATCAAGCTGGATTTTCCAGCGTTGGTCGGTCCGGCAATCACAACCTTAAAACCATCGCGCAACCGTTCTTCCACATTATTCTGCTGCAAATGTTTTTTAATTTCTTCAGAAATTTTAAATACACCGTTTTCAATTTTCTGCACCGTATCCTGCGGAATATCTTCATCCGGAAAATCTATATAAGCTTCTATATAAGACAAAACATTAACCAGTCTAGTGCGCCAGTCATTATATAAATCAAACAGAGTTCCGCCCATTTGCTGCAAAGCGACTTTTTGCTGCAAAGCAGTTTCCGCATCTATTAAATCGGCTAAACCATCGGCTTCGGTCAAATCCATTTTGCCGTTATAAAATGAGCGGCGGGAAAATTCGCCCGGTTCGGCCAAACGAAAATCCGGCAGCAACGATAAGGCTTCTAAAAAGCTGCGGATAACCGCTTTTGAGCCATGGCAATTTATTTCTACCGTATCTTCCCCCGTAAACGAGGCCGGAGATTTAAAAGTCACCAGCAAAGAATTATCTAATGTTTCACGTGAAACAGGATTATAAAATTTGGTTAAATACATTTTGCGGCTGACAATTTTTGTTTCATCTAAATCCGTCATTTTGGAAATTACTTCAAAAGCTTTGCTTCCGGAAATGCGGATTACTCCTACTCCGGATTTTCCGAACACGGTAGATAAAGCATAAATCGTTTTATTATCCATTTTTACCTCTTATTTTTACAAATCGTCATTAAGCCACATTTTTTAAACATACAGAACAATTATAACTCTTGATGATACATTTATCATTTTTAACAAGATACAGCACCACATCCGCTTCTAACAAAGTCCGAATTTCAAGCCTCATCTTTCTCTTTGCGACATTATTCGCTTCTGTACAGGCGCTTTTTTACTTTCGTTCTGCCCGATTGACTGTGCGCATCTTTGCAAATCAGCTGCCGGAATATCCCGCAGGCTTGAAAGCTTTTTCAAATCCCGCGGCACAGCACCTTTCATTATGCGATTGCTATTAACACAAGCCACATATAATTTCAAGGCTTGCTCTTCCGTTAAAGTATCTTTGAATATAACCGGCTTAGCCTTATTGCTTGGCTCTTGCAGCAATTTTACATACGCTTCATACTGCGCATCCTTGCTGACCTGAACTTTACTCTGCTCAGTATATTTTATTGTACCTTCCTTTATACTGAAAGAATATTCTTGCTCTGTGTTGGCAATCTCTTTATATCCGTCAAATTTACTCCAATAAGCTTCAAGCCCTCTGCTCCACGCAGCAGGATTCCGCGGCTGCGGCGCCGGCTGAGAAACAGGCTGCTGATTGTCATCCGCCAAGTCAGAAACTTCTATGCCGTTTATATTATTTATCAGCCGCGATTTATGCAAATTATCACGCATCAGCGCTTTTGCCTCTTCAACCAATGCCGGGTTTATTTCTCCCCTGCTCTTATCGCGGTTAAATTCAGCCAAGCGGCGCGTAACAATTTGCCGGCAAGGCTCTATGATATTCGTTATATTATCCTGACTTAAATTCACTTCACGCGAATCGTTGATTAACGGCGTAAAGTTTTTATGCTCATAACTCCCGGTCTGCGGATTATACAGCTGATAGCGGTAATACAAAGAACGCCGCTTAAAAAATTCTTCACGGTTTGCATCAGCTTCCGCACTCATAGGAATTCTTTGCATTTCTAATTTCATATTATTGATAAACTGGACGCTGTCATATTCATTACGGTGATTTTTAGCAAATGAATTAAAAGCCGCATCCATTAAGTTTTCCGTATTTGAAACATACGAAAAACGGCTGCTTTCGGGCATTCTTTTCAGAGCCTTTACCAAAGCGCCGGCCTCGCCGTCAAACATGGTAAAATCTTGCGGATTGCCGTTTTTTAAATACATATTGGCGGCATTAACAACCTGAGATAAATACGCACTGCGCTCATCTTCTACCTGCAAACGGTAATAATCCTCCACAGACAGGCGCTTAGCCCTTTTTTTCAAGCCAAATCCGGCTTGCAGCGCACTGTTTTTCACATGGGTAAGCTCATGCCTTAACAGCAGAATCCGATGATTTACATTTGTCTGTTCCATAGCATATATCGTAAACAAGCTTCTTTCTTTGGCATCGCTGATGGTCTTGCAGAATTTTCCGATAGTTAAATCCGGATTTGTACGGCGGCGGCTGTTCCAATCAGACAGCAATCTTTGCAGCACGGCATATTCGGCAGGCGGAAAAGTAAAATGATTGCGTATCAATTTCACACGCTTTTTGCTTACATTTACCGAAGCGCGGCGACGCTTTAAGCCGACTGCTTCATATTGCTGCTTGGCTGCATCATAGCGCACATCATATACATTGTCTTCCGGCTCAATTTTATAGCCAAGATTTTTAATCAACTGCGGAATATCAGCATCATCAACATGATTATCAAAATGCACCGTATTAGCTTTTGCGGCTATATTTGACGGATAATTATTTGTTATAACATTATTTTGATATAACTGCGGCGCTTTAACAAAATCATAGCCGGTAATTTCCCGATTTAAAAAATCCGTATTTGGAGAATCCACCTGCAAAAAAAACTCTCTTTCCAAGGCGCTGCCGTAACTGTTAGAATGTGCAAAATTATTGAACATCTGATAAAAATCATGATAATTCAAATTTTCGCAATAACGCTCATATAAGCGCATCTTGCGGCTTTTTTCTGCGTTATTGTTATATTCCAGCTCAACAGCTATAACATGGTTGTCTGCCGTCGCCAGCAGCATGGTTTCCTTTGACATTGCAAATCCTTATATACATTTTTGGGAATAATAGCATGTTTTTGACAAAAAATCAACAGAATTAAGAACGCACGTTTTCACGTCCGGACATAGAATTTTGCAAAGATTTTTGATATTCCTGATAATGTGAATCCAGCTCTCGGCGGATATTACGCAGCAAAGAGTCATCTTTCGGAGCTTTATCAATGGATTGCAGCAATGAAAGCCCTCCTTTGCTTTTTAATACGGACATCATCATGTGCCGTTCGGTATTATCCAAAACCATAAAAAGATTGATTACCAAATTGTTCAAATAGGTATTTCCGTCAAGCGGCGGCCTATCGCCGTATTTATCTGTTAAAAATGCGGCAAATTTTTGGCGCAGAGCCTCTTCTTCACGGTGTTTGCCCAGCTCTATCTCATTGTGTTTAACCACAGCCTTCTGCCACATTTCTATGCGGTTGTTCAAGGACAGGCCAAGCGATTGATAAGATGCCATACGCTGCTCCGGATTAAGACAGTCTTCACATTTTTGCGGAAGACGGGCAACTTGCTGCAAAGCACGTTTAAATAATTCGCAAAAAGTATTATTTGCTTTCAAAAACGGACAATATTCCGGACACTTTCTATGGGCATCTGCTTCAGACATTATTTTTTCCTTTCTCTTTATAAGCCTACCGCAAAAATGCTTAAAATTCAATAAAGAAAAGCGCCGCAAGGGCGCTTTAGAATTTTATTCGGCTGTTTCAGGCTTAGCCCGCTTACGGGCAATCGGATCCAAAATACGCTTACGCAGACGCAGAGATTTAGGAGTAACTTCCAAAAGCTCATCCGACTGGATATAAGCCAAAGCCTGTTCCAAGCTCAATTTACGCGGCGGAATAAGGTCAATCGCCTCATCTTTACCGGCAGCACGAATGTTTGTCAGCTGCTTAGACTTGGTCGGATTTACTTCAATATCATTGTATTTTGTATGCTCGCCGATAATCATACCGACATAAACCGGACTGTTGTGTTCCACAAACATCGGACCGCGGTCTTGCAGTTTCCACAATGAATAGGCAATAGCCTGCCCGTTCTCGCTGGAAATCATCACACCGTTGCGGCGGTCTTCAATCTCGCCTTTATACGGTTCAAAAGCATAGAAAATACGGTTCATCACGCCGGTGCCGCGGGTATCTGTCAAAAATTCGGAGTGATAGCCGATTAAGCCGCGGGACGGAGCATGGAAAATCAAACGGACTTTATTGCCGACCTGAGATGGAATCATTTCTACCAATTCAGCGCGGCGCTTGCTCAATTTTTCTACCACAGCGCCGGAAAATTCTTCATCCACATCCACAACAACTTCTTCAACCGGCTCCAGAAGCTGGCCGTTTTCATCACGTTTCATAATAACGCGCGGACGGGAAATAGAAAGCTCAAAGCCTTCGCGGCGCATAGTTTCAATCAAAACGCCGAGCTGCAGCTCGCCGCGTCCGGCTACTTCAAAGGTATCGGAATTATCGGTGCGGGAAATTTTCAAAGCGATATTGCCTTCAGCTTCTTTTTCCAAACGCGCCCAAATCACGCGGGAAGTAACTTTGTCGCCTTCTTTGCCGGCCAGCGGAGAATCGTTTACCGAGAAAGTCATAGCCAATGTCGGAGGATCAATCGGCTGAGCCTTAATATAGTCTTTTACATCCACTTCCGGAGCGCAGATAGTATCGGCAACCGTGCCTTTAACAATACCGGCTACAGCCACAATATCGCCGGCATGAGCCGAATCCAAAGCTACACGCTCCAAGCCTTTATAAGCCATAATTTTGGTAATTTTAGCACGTTCTACTTCGCCGTGTTCGTTAATAACTTTTACAGCGTCATTAACCTTTACGCTGCCGCTCTGGATTTTACCGGTCAGAATACGGCCGACGAATTTATCGGATTCCAAAGTTGTTGCCAGCATTCTAAACGGTTTATCCGGCTCGCAGACCGGTTCGCTGACATAAGACAAAATAGTTTCAAACAGCGGAGTTAAATCTTTATGTTCGTCCGCCAAATCGCGTACAGCCCAGCCGTTACGGCCTGAAGCGTACAAAATAGGGAAATCCAGCTGCTCGTCATTAGCATTCAGACTTACGAACAAATCAAAAATTTCATTCAAAACTTCGTCCGGACGGGCATCCGGCTTATCGGCTTTGTTAATAACCACAATCGGTTTTAAGCCGATTTTCAAAGCTTTGCCTAAAACGAACTTGGTTTGCGGCATCGGGCCTTCGGAGGCATCTACCAGCAAAACAACACCGTCAACCATAGATAAAATACGCTCTACCTCGCCGCCGAAGTCAGCGTGTCCCGGAGTATCTACAATGTTTATATGAGTACCGTGCCAATCAACAGAAGTGCATTTAGAAAGAATGGTAATACCTCTTTCACGCTCCAAAGCGTTACTGTCCATAACGCAGTCGGCTACTTTTTGATTATCGCGGAATGTACCGCTTTGGCGCAACAGCCCGTCTACCAAGGTAGTTTTACCGTGGTCAACGTGGGCGATGATGGCAATGTTTCTCATACTCATTATTAAATTTTCCTTTTATAAAATCTCCACAAAAAAGCTGCGCGGAAAATACATACCACGTGCTTAAAGTTGCCTAACAATAGCGCATTTTTTTTAAATTTCAAGAGTTTTTAGCTTTATTTTTAAGCATTTATCGATAAAAGATACGCTCAATCGCCCGAATATCGGCAGGAGAAACATAGACAATCAATTTATCATTTTCCTTTAATTTATATTCTGCCGGATTAAAGATAAATTTATCATCGCTTGCCACCGCTAAAACGGCACTGTTTTCCGGCAATTTAAGCTCTAAAATGGTTTGTCCGGCATTGCTGCTGTCTTCTCCCAAGCGGATCTCCCAAATTTCTCCCATTTCACGCCCCAGCGCATACGCTTCATTGATACGGGCGCGGCGCAGATATTGCAAAATGCCGGAAACCGTAATAACCGAACGGTCTATAATCGTATTGTTGCGGATATTTGTGGCCAGCAAATTATATTCGCGGGAATTTACAAGCGATACCGCCTGAGTATCTTTATTTTTAGAAGCCAGCAGAGAAATCAAAAGGTTGTCTTTATCTTTTTCGGTAACCGCAACGCTGACATCTGCCGCGGCAAACCCTGCGTCTTCTAAAATACGGTCGCTCATCATTTCTCCTGCAATAACCGATGCTTTGTTCAATTTTTCGGCCAGACGATGCGCTTTAGCCGTATCATTTTCAACAATGCTGCAGCTTATAACGTTTTCATCGCTTTCCAGCTGAGAGGCCAAATAATAAGAAATGGCGTTTGCCCCGAAAATTACCGTTTTTTCATAAGGATTATGATCCACCCCGAACAGCCGCATTACATCAATGTTGCGTTCCGGCGGGCAGGCGATATAAATAATATCGTTGCGCTGCAGATAAATGTCTTCGGCGCCGGCCAAAATACGGTGATTTCCGCGCAAAATCATTACCACTGCGGCCGAAAGTTCGGACAATTTGCTGTTGATATGATTCAGCGAAAATTTCATAAACGGAATATCCGTATCTTTTTGGCGGAAACAAAAAATATTCAATTCATCATTCAAAAACGGGTAAACCGCCATACTCCCGGGCAATTTAAACAATCCGAGCAAAAACTTGGCTATTTCAATATCCGGAGTGATTACCAAATCTACCGGCAAGCTTTTTTCATTATAAAGTTTATTCCAAAGCGGGTTCAAAAAATATTGCGAATCCACGCGGGCAATTTTACGCGGCACACCGAACAAAGTATATGCCACCTGACAAGCCACCAGATTAACTTCGTCATTTTCCGTCACGGCAATCAGCATATCGGCTTTTTTCATACCGACAGCCTCTTGAATATCCGGATTAGATATAGCCCCTGTAACCGGCTGGATATCATATTCTTTAGCAATATCATCCAGTTTTGCGGCATCTTCATCCACCACAACAATATCATTGCTGCCCAAACTTAGATATCCGACTAAACTTTTACCGACGCTTGAAGCGCCGCCGATAACAATTTTCATTATTCCAACCCCGCAAAATAATCATTTATCAGCTTTTCCGCTGTTTCAAAATCTGTAAGCTTTGTATATTGCTCGCGAAACTTTTTAGCCTCGTACAAACTGCGCACATACCAGCCGACATGCTTGCGCGACACGGCAATTCCGGCTTTTTCGCCGTAATAATCCATAAGCATACGCAAATGTTTGAGCAAAATTTCTTTGATTTGCCGCACTGACGGCTCAGCCGGCAATGTACCGTGCAGCAGATATTCATGGGTCTGATTTAATAGCCACGGATTGCCCAGTACGGCTCGGCCAATCATAACTCCGTCAACTCCGCTTTCGGCCATTCGCTGCTTGGCTTTTTGCGGCGAATCGATATCGCCGTTGCCGATAACCGGAATCCTGACGCTTTCTTTCACGGCTTTAATAATGTTCCAATCTGCTTCGCCGCTGTAGCCCTGCGCCCGCGTACGCCCATGCACCGTAATATACGAAGCGCCGCTTTCTTCACACATTTTAGCAAACTCAACAGCGTTTATATGCTCATTATCCCAGCCTTTACGGAATTTTACACTGACGGAGAGGGGAGTGGCTTTTACCACCGCTTCAATAATTTTGGCAGCGCGCGGCATATCTTTCATCAGCGCCGAACCGGACTCATTATTGACAATCTTTTTAACCGGACAGCCCATGTTAATATCCAAAGAACGCGCGCCCAAATCCGCCACTAATTTTGCCGCTTCGGCAAATAAACCGGCATCATTGCCCACCAGCTGAACCACTACCGGATAATTTTCGGGACGCACATCGGCAATTTGCCAGCTCTTAGGATTTTTACGCTGCAAAGCGTTTATGGCCGCCATCTCTGCATACATATTGCCTTTGCCGCAGGATGTTAAAATCTGCCGGAACGGTCTGTCCGTAACTCCGGCCATGGGCGCTAAAAACACCGGACTGTCGAATCCGCCGAAAGTCATAGACTAGTTTACCTTTCCTAAAGCGCGTGACAAGATATAATAAACTTTACCGATATCCGAACCGGAAATCAAAGCAAGCAAAGTACTGGCGCGGTTATTGCTGCGAGCCGCTTCTATCAGGCTGTTGAAATCATCCAGATACTTGTCAACCACAACACGGAAATCCGGCTTCTTTTCGTAATCTTCACGCACGGCTATCACTTCTTTTTTGGTCATATTTTTAGAAAGATAGCGCACAAACACACTATGATCGCCTTCATAATACTTTTTCCATAAAGCCTCGTCATCGCCGGTTTTGTTGAAGATACTGTTAATATCAATGGAAATAGTCTCTAATTCGCTGATAATATCGGCAGAATTCTTCATAAACGTATCAATACTCGCAACCTTAAATTTTTGATTAAATTCATCATATTGCTTTTGAGTTTTATCATAATTTTCGTTCAAATCAGTCAAATGCTCGCCTAAAGCTTTGCTGAACGCCGACATTTTGTTTTCATATACAGACAATGTTTTGCCGATACTGCCGGCAGATGCCGACATATCTTTATTCAAAGCGGAAATCTGCGTGCTGATTTGCTTTAAGCTGCCCAGAGCTTTGTTGACATATTCATCTTGTTCTATCAGCAATCCGGCATTGGTTTTGCTTTGGTTGGCAATGCTGTCGGCAGTTTCAGATAACTTACCGATATTTCCGGAAACAAGACTGTTTACCTCATTAAATTTATCAACCACGCCGCCGGCTTTGGTACTGAAATTATTAACGCTGGCAAGCAAGCCGTCTTCCATTTCTTTTAATGTTTGAGCAATAGAAGAAAAAACTTTGCCCAGCTCGCTGTTTTTGTCCTGCGTATTTTTATAAAAATCCTGTAAACGCGCCACTTCATCGCCCAGTGTGCCGATAGTCAGATGAATATTGTTAATCATTCTGCTGCCCTCAGTTTCCAGCAGCTGGCGTTTATTGGCTATATCAGAGCCCAAACGGCCGAAAATTTCTTCGGTTTGAGCCGAGGCTTCACGCATATTTTTCATCTGAGTCTGAATATTTTGCTCCAAAGTATTGGAACGTTCAATCATAGCTTCTACTTCCAAACTGATAAGCTTGCCGTACTCGCCAAGCTTTTTATCCAGATAGCCGGAGTTTTTATCCAAAATAGCCGACTGCTGTTCAACTACGGTTTTTTGCTCATTTATGCTGGTTTCGATATGCGATATTCCGGAATCCAAACGATGAAACAGCTCTTCGCAATTTTCAGCTGTACGCAAAAATGTTTTTTCAAGATTTTCGCCTTTTTCAGCCCATGATTCAATAATCCGCCCAATCGCCAGCTGGCTGGATTCCGAATAATTATTGAGCTGCGCTTGAGCTTTTTCTATATTTTCATTGTTTACATTCACAACCTCTTTAATATTTTCGGCAGCTGTAACCATTTCATTAACCATCGGCTTCATAATATTGGAAAGCTGCTCGCTGTCTTCACGCATCTGCAAAGTATTAACCCTAAAATCAGCAGTTGTGGAAGCGGCTTTTTCGGCCACAAACGTAAAGTTTTCAACCAATTTTTTAATTTCTGAATTCAGTTCCTGCATTGTTTGCGAAGAGTAGGTGTCTAATTCGCCGGCAAGCGATTTCATTTCGGCTATACGGTCGCTTAAATCGCGTTTAATCACATCGGCCTGAGCGCAGACATCCCGGGTAGTCTCTTTTAAGTCGGAAACCTGTGCTTTTATGGCATCAGCAATCATTTTAGTAGCGTCACTGCCGTTAGAATCCGGAAAAATCACTCGATTAAGCGAATCGCGCAGCATCTGTGTCTCGTTTCGAAAGCTGCTGCCGCGGTCAATATACGCCATAACCACCCAAACAATAGCCAAAGGCAGCGTCATACCGGCCATAAAACCGCTAAATTCATTCGGCACCATAGAAAAAAGATTATCCCAGCCAAAAAATTCCGTAATGTAAACAGCCACAATACCAAACCACATCACGCTAAAAACAATCATAAAACGATGCAATCCGTTGGCAAACCAGCTTTCCGGCTGCTCAGGCAAAGCAAAATTTTCGGTTTTATCAGTTTTTTTCAATTTTTTTTCAGGATTTTTAGCGCTCATTTTTCCCTCTAACTCTTTATTTTTACAATAATCATGGGCTACTATATTCGGTAAATGGTAAAAATTTTGCATAAATTTTGCACTTTTATAAAAAAATACATTGATTTTTAAAATCATATCTGTATGTTGTTATATGAAATTTGTTGCTGAAATGTTTCAGTTGATGAGTTTTGAGCGTTGCCATTATAGCTCAGTGGTAGAGCACGTCATTGGTAGCGGCTAAGCAAAAATAACAATTTTTTGTTATTTTTGTCTGTAACGCCTTGGAAGGGCTTGGCAAGCAAGGAAAGTGCAAACGACCGCGGCGAGCCTAGACCGACAAGCGGGGGAGCAGACCCCGTCATCTGTTAAGTATTATGTTTTTAGTTTAGTCACGCCATTATAGCTCAGTGGTAGAGCACGTCATTGGTAATGACGGGGTCGCAAGTCCGATTCTTGCTAATGGCACCATTTCATAAAAATCGCCTTTTAAGAGGCGATTTTTATGTTTTAATTAAGCAAGAAGAAGACTTGCGAAAGATTGCGAACGCAATCCGAAAGTCCGAAATCGACATCGCCAAGCGAACTTATGCGCAGGCGGCGGAGATGTCGTGAGCCGTCAGGCGATGGACTTTCTTGCTAATGGCATCATTTCATGAAAATCGCCTTTTAAGAGGCGATTTTTTATTTTTGTAAAATACAAATTCTTAAAACTGTTTTATCTTTGGCTTTTTTTATCTCAAATAATATAATTTGACAAAATATTGACATTATATTATAATCCAAGCAGTTTTTTATTTTTAATATTTAATAATTATGGCAGCTGCTTATTTTATAGCAATTTTGGTTTGCACATTCATTTATCTTGGATTGCTTGAAATGACAAACAAGGTAGAATATGAAAACCGTTATAAAGAAGATAAAAAAACTTCTTGGAAAATAACAAAATGGTATGCTATTGCAATGATTGTAATAACACTTTATTGCATGTGCGTAAGATAAGTTAAAAATGCCTCAAAATTAGTCAGATACTAATAAAGAGGCATTTTTTGCATGTTAATCAATTTTCTTAATTTCAATACCGACAACGCCTAATTCTTTTTGGCGCTCTAAAGAATAAAATTCTTCCAATACATTCATAAGGTCTTGATTTGTTTCAAAACCAGCATTGTGACAATTAATTTTATTACATAATTCTTCAAAATTATCTGCTCGATGCAATTTTACAACTTGTGCTAAAAAAGTGTCTTCTGAATCAGAATTATTTGAAAACTCAATGATATCACCAACTTTTATATTTTTTCTCTTGTCATCAAATAATCTCAATTCTATTGTTTTTGTCCCTTGTTTCAGCATATTATAGTACTTTTCTTTTACATTTAATTTTTGCATTTTTATCTCCTTGATTGTATTAGTAATATTTGTTATACTAAATAAAAATTTAACTTTGTAAAGAGAATAAAAATGAATTATCTAATTAAAGCCATCAATAAATTTTCTGTAAATGATATGGTACTTTATAAAAATATTGCAAAACTGACAAAATCAATCAATGATACTTATCCAAAACATAATGAATGGCTGTTTAACAAATTTTTTCCAGAATTAAAAAGCGGAAAAAGAAAAATTATTATAGCTTATATTAAAGAAAATACTCCAATAGGAGTCGCTCTTTTAAAAGATACTGATGAAGAAAAGAAAATTTGCTGTTTATTTGTAAGAGAAGATTGCAGAGGTAGAGGAATTGCAAGAAAAATCATAAGAAAAAGTTGTGAAGTATTAAATACGAATAAACCTCTTATAACGGTATCTGATAGAAATTTACCAATGTTGCAAAGACTTTTAAATAAAAATGGTTTTAAATTTTCTTATAAAAGAAAAGGTGCCTATCAACAAAAAGATACCGAAAATTATTTTAATAATGAAGCTACAGAAATTCTAAAAAAAGACATTTTGACACCTTTGTTGTTAAGAATAAAAAATAATTCTCAAAGAAACTAATGTAAATCATAAATTACAGATATATAAAAATCCCCACCAAAAGGCAGAATACTGTTTGAAATATCGATAATAGCGCAACGGGACTGGCTGCGCTGACGCTTCGCCGCCTTTGTCGGCTTGCTCACAAGTTCGCAACCGGCATACACGTCTGCCTGCCGACTGCAGGTCAAACACATTTTTATGGGTTCCAGCCCCAGAATTACAGATATATAAAAAGCCCCGCCAAAAGGCAGGGCTTTTTATGGATTGGTGATCCCAACGGGACTCGAACCCATATTGCCACCGTGAAAGGGTGATGTCCTAACCATTAGACGATGGGACCACGTTAAGAACAAGCGTATATATACTTGTATTTTTCGCTAAGGTCAAGAACTTTTTTACATAAAATCAAATTTTTTTCAATTTTCTGACTTTTTATTCACTTCCCGCACTAAATCTCCCAAACGTACCAAACGTATTTTATGTTCCGGCAACTCCTTCATCCAATCGCGCAGTGCCAAATATGTCTGTGTACGCGGATGGCCGATAGCTACTGCGTAGCCACGCATGTGGGCGATTTTTTCAGTTTGGCGGAGCTGCTTCATTATATAGTTATAATCATTTTCATTGTCCAAAAATACATCTCTGGCAATATACGGCACGCCGTATTCTGCCGCAACTTTGGCACCGACTGATTTAGCGGTTGTTTTAGAATCCAAAAAGAACAGATTGCGATCTTTTAAAATTTGCATAACATAGCCAAGGCTTTTTTCATTTTCGGTAAAAAGACTGCCCATGTGATTGTTTATGCCCTTCATCCCTAAGCCTTTATAGCGGTCAAGCATTTGCACAAAATCATTTTTAATTTCATCTTCCGACATATTCGGCGACAAAGTAACCGGAGCTAAATCGGCTTTGGCATGCGGCATCATCGGCACATGCAGCATAACTTCAAAGCCTCTTTCTTTAGCCTCTCGCACTTGTTTGCGATTAGCCGCGCCGTAGGTCAAGAAAGATGCGGTTACAGGCTTTTCCAAGCTTAAAATATCGCGTGTATGCGGAACGCTTACGCCCATATCGTCAATCACGACCGCAATCATTACCGGCCCGCCGGTAATGATTTTAGCCTGTTTTTGTTCGCTGTTTTTTACGGTATTTTCAGTTTTTTTTTCAGTCTTTAACTGTTGGTTTTCTACTGCCTTTTCTTCGGTTTCAGCCTTTACACTTTCCGAATCAGAAGCAGCTTCCGGCTTGATATTTGCCGCAGACTGATTGATAATGGTATTCAGCAAAGAATCCGTCATCTGTGCTTTTATATTATCCAATTTTTGCTGCAAAAGCGGCGAGTTATGCTCCTCAAAGACAAAAGGCTTGATTTTGATTTCGCGGGCAGGCAATTCAATGCTTGCCGTTGCCAGCTGAAAGTTTTCCGGATTTGGCCTCAGCAAATCATAGGCCACTATCAAGCCTTCAATCAAAGCAATACCCAATAAGATTAAGGCAACAATCCATATACGTCTGAGTTTTTTCATTTTAATCTTTCTTTCTCAAAGTCGGAAAAGCAATTACATCGCGGATGGTTTCTGCTCCGGTAAACAAAATAGCCAAGCGATCAATCCCCATACCCATACCGCCGGACGGAGGAAAACCGTTTTCCAAAGCGTTAATAAAGTCTTCATCCAGCATCTGAGCTTCGTCATCGCCGTTTTCACGGGCGGCAACTTCGGCTTCAAAACGCTCGCGCTGTTCCAATGGGTTAGAAAGCTCGGAATAGGCGCAGCCGATTTCCACCCCGCCTAAATAAGCGTCAAAGTGTTCGACCAAGCGCGGATTAGAGCGGTGAGTTTTAGCCAAAGGAGAAATATCTCTCGGCATATCCATTACAAATGTCGGCTCAATCAAAGAAGCTTCAACTTTTTCATCAAACACTTCTTGAACCACTTTGCCCCAGCAACTGCAAGCACCGGCGTCAACACCGATTGATTTAGCCATTTCTTTAGCTTGTTCCAAAGTTTCGGCCTGCAGCAAGTCAATGCCGGTTTTATCTTTAATCAGATCAACAATAGACTTGCGGACAAACGGTTTAGCCAAATCAACTTCTTTATCGCCGATAGTCAGAGTCTGCGTACCCAAAACTTCCTGCGCCACAAAACGCAGCAAATCTTGAATTAAATCAGCCATATCGTTATAGTCGGCATAAGCTTGGTATGCTTCCAGTCCGGTAAATTCCGGATTATGGTTTTTATCTATACCCTCATTTCTAAAGTTGCGACCGATTTCAAACACGCGGTCAAAACCGCCGACAACCAGCTTTTTCAAATAAAGCTCCGGAGCAATACGCAGATATAAGTCCATATCCAAAGCGTTATGATGCGTAATAAACGGTTTAGCATTAGCGCCGCCCATAATCGGATGCAGCATCGGAGTTTCTACTTCCAAAAACTCATGCTGTTCAAAAAAGCGGCGGACGGCAGAGGTTATACGGCAGCGTTTTTTGAAAATTTCCTTGCTGTCGTCATTCATAATAAAATCTACATAACGCTGACGGTAGCGCGCGTCAACATCGGTCAAGCCGTGGAATTTTTCCGGCAGCGGCTGCAATGATTTGGCAATAATATCAAATTTTTCGGCTGCGATTGTCAATTCTCCGCGCGGAGTGCGGCGCACAAAGCCGCTGACACCAACCATATCGCCCACATCCAAGCATTTTAATAATTCCATATCGCTTTCCGGCAAAATCTTTTTATAGCAGAAAGCCTGAACTTTGCCGCTTTTATCTTTAATATCCACAAACATACCGCTGTTGCGCACAGCCATAGCGCGGCCGGCTACGGTCACACGGTCCTCGGTATCCGTGCCTGCTTCCAAATCTTTATATTTTTCCTGTAATTCTGCGGCATAAATAGTCGGAACAAATTTATAAGGATAAGGGTTATAACCTTTTTCCTGCAAAGTTCTCAATTTTGCCAATCTGGATTCTCTGTGAATATTAGTTTCATTTGCCATTTTCTATATCCTAATTCAATAAATTCTAAACTATTACCGACTATAAACGCGGCTGATTTTTTTTTCAATAAAAAACTGGAATTTAAGTTATAAATATGCTACAATCAGACAGATATCGGATAAATATGGAGAAAAGATTATGGCAAGTCCAAAAAAAGAAACAATACTAAGCAGATTAAAGTTAATGACAATGGGGCTTGTTGTTTCCGGAAATGCCATGGGCACTCCGGCGCAAAACGGAAAAGGCGACAATGATGACGAAAATCAAAAGCCCAAAACCGAAGTTATACAAACTCCGGACAAAGAACTGCATATAACCGATGCTGAGTTAGCCGACAAATATGACTATAAAGAACCAACAGGGAAAACCACCAAGTTCAGTAAAATAGAAGAACTGCCGCCGGGGTTGTTTCCTAAAAAAGTAGAATATGTCATGTCTGTTGAAGATTGGCGCAAAAACGGAACCGTTAATATTAAACGCGCCAACAGAGAACAAATAGAATGCCATGATCTGACTACCGTAATGCAATGCCGCGAAGGCAACAATAACGGCGATGTGGTAAATGCCAGCGCCGGAAACAAACGCCTGTTTATTTTTCAAAGTTTTCCGTCTCCGCTCGGACGCGATTTGGTTGCTTACATGTATTGCTCCAAAGATAAAAATTTGCACGATTTTGCAGCTAAATATGTTTCCAACACTCCGCAAAACAAGGCTTTGATGGTTAAAGTGCAAGAAGCCTTGTATGATGAAAACGGCAATCTTAAAACCGGCAAAGCGGCAGAGCTGCAACGTCAGAAGGCCTTGAAAGATTTAGGAAAAATAACAGTTTCGGGGCTTGGCGCACCGACAAGATTTTCTGCCAACTTTGTAAATAATTTTAAAGCATTTTCTAAAAATCATTACAATGAAGTTATGAATGCAGAAAGAGAATTTGCGGTAGCAATGTACCCTCTCTACAGCGGAACAACCAACAAAATGGCAAAAAATGCCCGCAAAGCTGCTGAAAGAAAAGGCTGCAGAGATGCTTCCTGTCTGCCTTTGGGCGAAACAGGCCTTTATCTTTCTTCATCTATCGCCCGCGGCTGCAACTCCGAAGAGGTGCTGAAAGAGCCAAAAGTGGTAAATAAAGCAAAAAAAGTGAATGAATGCGACTACATAACGGTGGAAGCGGCCCGTCAGCTTGCCTTGGCCGGCATAGACGGGGCAGATGATATGTATAAAAGCTTTTTGCATGAGGTGGATAAAGATAAGCAAAATGTTGCAGAAATTGTCCGTAAAATAACTACTCCGGACTTGACCCAAAAGACGGACGCGGTTAAAGACTATAAAAAAGACGCTGAAATGCAAATGCAGGTTGATAATTCAGAGCATCAGCATAAAACTTTTGATTTGCAGCTGTTTTTACAGCAGCAAAAAGGCAATAGCAAATAAAAAGATTCCGGCTATTTGTTTCTGAACAGCTTAGTCAGCTTTTTGACATCTTCATTGCTCAAAATTTTCGGCACAGCGATAGTTTTTTGCCAAAGCTTGCCGCCGTAATAAGTATGCTGCCAGCGGAATTCGTCTTTTTTGGAGCAGAAGCTTTCCAGAGGCTGCTGCCATAAGCTTTCGGCAAAAGGTTTGTATAACCGGTTGAAAATAAAAAGCGGATAGCGTAAAACCTGCCACCACAGCGGTTTTGCATAGTCAATAAAAACCGCCTTGCCACCGGTAGTCAGACTGGCCAAGACATTATCCATAACTTGCATGCGGGTTTTGAGCGGCAGCTCATGCAAAAGATTATAGCAAATAACCACATCATATTTTTCATCCCAAGACAAAGCGGCATTATAATTGATAACCTCAATGTTTTTGCGGGCATATTTTTCTTTAGCGCGGGAAATCTGCTTTTCCGAAACGTCAAAAACATCAAGTTTGCCCTGCTTGCGGATTTTTTGGTATATACATTCAAGCTCATCGCCGAAAGTCAGGCCTATTTGCAAAACATGAGCGTTTTTTGAAATATCCCGCAGCAAATCTTTCATAATTTTTTTCTTCAAACCAAAATGAAACAGCTTGACAATTCTTTCATCATCCAAAAGGCCGGAAATGTTCTTTTCAGCATAAATTTTGTTATATAATATCCGCATATACGGAGGCAAACTGTTTAATTCACTCATATTTTCAGTCCTGTTCTATTCTTTCAATAAGCCGCGGCGGCGGGCTTCATTCACAGCCTGCACACGGTTGCTGACATCTAAAGCCCTCATTAGCAGCGTTATATGAATTTTAACTGTTCCTTCGCTCAAACCAAGCTTATAGGCAATTTGCTTATTTGAAAGCCCTTCGGACAAGCACTGCACAACTTCGGTTTGACGCGGAGTCAAGACGTTATTTTCTTTTACGGGCTTTTTATTGTCATCCAAATCGGCAATCAGTTCGCGTATCGGCAGAGTTCGATTTTGCAAATTAAGCTGCAGCAATTCCGGCGGAATATACATGCCTCCGGCTATAACCAGATTGATTGCACTCATTATAATATTGTTAGGGAAAGCCTTTGAAACATATCCGGATACGCCTATATCAAAGGTTTTTTGCAAAATTTCCGGATCAAAGACGGCAGAAATAATAATTATCGGCACTTCCGGACAAGTCGAATGAATGCGGCCGATGGCTTCAAGCCAATTTGCACCAGGCATTGCCAAATCGGTAATGATTAAATCAAAATCCTTTTGCTTTTCCAAAATTTCAAAAATACCGGTATAACTGTTAGTCAAAACTATTTCAGTCTGCGGATATTGTTTTTTCAAAATAAATTCCAAACCTTGTAAAAATAACTCATGGTCATCTGCAATTAAAAATTTCATCCTTACCAATCTCCATTTATTGACTGCCAGCAGGAAAGGGCGGCAATCACTGCGGTTTCTGCCCGCAAAATTCTTGAACCTAAAGAAATGCTTTTAACAAACGGCAGCTTGCGCAGCTTTTCGGCTTCGGCTGAGCTGAAACCGCCTTCCGGCCCGACCAAAACAGCGGCTTTTGGCGAATTCAGCATTGTTTCGCAAACTTTTTTTCCCAGCCCGCGTTCATCCAAAAAGAACAGCGTCCGCTCATTATCCCAGTTTTCTAAAGCTTTATCCAATGATAAAGCGGCTGAAATATCCGGAACATCCAATCGGCGGCATTGTTCGGCAGCCTCGGCGGCCTGCAGCTCAAAACGTTCGGTTCTGACTTTTTCAGCATTGGTATAAGCTGTCTGCACCGGTATTATTTTACGGACTCCCAATTCTGTCGCTTTTTGAATAACAATATCAGTTTTGTCTTTTTTGAGCGGAGCAAACAACAGCCAAATATCCGGAGATTTCTGCATTTCACATACTTTTTCAGTCAAAACGGCTGTAACCGCGCGTTTGTTTAAGTCTGTAATTGCCGCTTTATATTCACCGCTGCTGCCGTCAAACACAAAAAATTCATCGCCGGCGCGCAGACGCAGCACATTTGCCAAATAATGCGACTGTTTTTCATCCAGACAAATAATCTGCCCGTTTTTTTCCAATTTATCTTTTATATATAAACGTACTAACATTTACCGCCAAAAAAACATTGTATAAATACACTTTTATTTTGTAAGTATACGGCATATATGTTAATTATTCTATAATATAATTTTTAGCGGAGGAAAAAATGATTATTACCATAGACGGTCCTGCCGGTTCAGGCAAAGGCACAATCGCGGCCGCTTTGGCCGAAAAATATAAAATGGCGTATTTTGATACTGGCATGGTATACCGTGCTGTCGGGCTGCAGATGGTTTTAAACGGCTATGATTTGAGCGATGAAGCAAAAGCGGCAGCCATTGCCGAATCCCTGACTTTTCCGCAAATGATGAAATTAGCCGAAAACAAAGATTTCCGCTCCGATGTCGGAAGCAAGGCCGCATCGGTTATTTCTGCCTACCCAAGTGTGCGTTCGGCTCTTTTGGCCATGCAGAAAAATTTTGCGCTTAATCCGGTTTTTGCTGACGGAACTCCGGCAAACGGAGCTATTTATGACGGACGCGACACCGGTACGGTAATTTGTCCGCAGGCAGACTTAAAATTCTATGTTATCGCCGATTTAGCTATCCGCGCCAAACGCCGTTGCGCCGATTTGAATGCCGCCGGCCATGACATCACGTTTGAACAGGTTTATGCCGATATGAAAGCCCGCGATGACCGCGATTTAAACCGCAGCACCGCGCCTCTGAAACCGGCTCCGGATGCGATTATTGTCGACACCTCAAATTTTCAGCTGAAAGATTCGCTTAATGTTATTGTTCCGTTGATTGATAAAAAATTGGCTGAATTGGCGGCAAAGTAGATTCTTTATAGTTTTGTTCTTTGTTTTGCGGAGATGAAGATGGAGCAGGATAGGGCACATCTTCATCTTTTGCATTTACATCTAAAGGTGCAACTTCTGCTCCCGGGCTGCCGGCGTCAGGTTCAAACTGATACGGATTATTTTCCTGCGGCATGCTTTCGGCCGGCGAAAAATCGCTGTAGCTGAAAACAGAAACAGCCGTCCAAATACTTATGAGCGCTAACTTTCTTTTATACATTTTTATCTCCTTGCTTTTTATATATGTGCAAATTTTTTGGTTTAAAGTTTCAAGATTTCAGCTTGACCTCGTTGCAAATTGTGTTATTTTCTATGAGTAAAATTATGAGGAATAAAAAATGCAAAAAGTAATTGTTTGGGATTTAGACAACACATTATACCGCGAAACGCCGGAATTTCACGATTTGCTGGATGAAATTACCGCTAAAGCCGCAATCGAAGATTTGAAATTGCCGTTAGATTTTCAAACAGCTAAAGCAATGGTAACGGAATCTTACCGCACTTACCGTGACGGCGGAGAAATTTTTGTGCAGAAATTCGGTATTTCGCCCAAAGATATGTTTGATGCCTATCACAAACGCAAAGAGCTGAATTTGCACCCGATTGTTCCTTATGAAGGGCTTCTGCAGCATATAGAAAAGCTGCCGTGTCCTCAATTTATTCTTTCAACCAGCTCGCACGATGCCTGCGAAGCTATTTTGAAACACCTTGGCTTATATGACTTCTTTGCCGAAAAATTTTATTCGGTAGAAGAATTTGACTGCTACAAAAAAAATGAAAGCCCGGATGTATATTTGAAATTCTGCGCCGCAATCGGCTACAAGCCGGAAGACTGCCTGTTTATTGACGACAGCTATTCTAATTTGGAATTTGCTAAAAAAGCCGGTATGTCAACAATGCGCCTCTGCCATGGCAAACCAAACGATAAATGCAGCGAATATATTGACGTTGCCGTTGATAATATAAACGAATGTCTGGATTATTTAGAAAAGCATTTTTGCCGCGCTGAATAAAATCAGCGGCATAATAGGCTTTCTTTTTCATAATTTTTGAGAGTATCCATCTTCTGATTTTTTTCGCGGTACTCATTAAAATAATGTTCGTAAACCGTATCTATTTGTTTTTTATACAAAGAAAACAAATTTTCTTTCGGATTTTCTTCGGTGCTTAAAAGCGGGCCGATGTCTTTTATCATCTTTGGAATTTTCTTTTCTAAAGCCTGTACATATAAATTTAAGTATATATGTGCATTGTCAACATGCTGCTGCTCATGCCGCAGAGTTTTGCGGTATAAACAGCTGTTTTTTTTCATTGAATTAGCCAAATAGACTGTCGGCTCGGCATATCCGGTTATTACCTGCACGCGTATCGGATAAGTGCAATAGTAGCCGTCTCCCAACTCCTGTGGAACGGAAGACATAACATATACCTTATTATAATGATTCATCAATGTCAGCCCCATATATTTGGTTCCGGCCTGAACAGAATCATTCGGCGTAACTTTTTTTTGAATATCTCCGGACGAAAGAGTATTGTTATATTGCAGCTGGCCGAAATTATAAGATATCTCTATCTCGGCCGGATTTGCATTCATATATTCCAAACAGCGGCGCTTCCAATAATAACGAGAAGCAGCATTGGCGCAAACCGGCACAAAACTCGCTGCTGTCAGAATAATAAAAAATTTTTGCCATACTCTCTTCATAATTATAAAATAGCAAAAAATTATTAAACCCGCGTTAATACAAAAAAAATGTTTTTAATCTAAATTAGAAAACAGGAGTTAAAATGAAAAAATTGATAACGATTTTTATTTTGTGTTTTCTAACCGGCATTGCTACCGTGCATGCGGCTTATCAAAGACATCAGAAACAGCCTAATTTTTTTATGCCGGCCGGAGCTATGCAGAATACCGTTAATAAACCGATTGTTCCGCCGCAGCAGACAATCCGTCAGAAACCTGTGCAAAACAAAGCCCAGCAGATTTCTAAAAACAATTTAAAAACTCAGACTCCTAAAAAAGAGGATACTACGCCGATAAAAACGGCTAAGCCTGAAAAGGAAGCCGCAGCGCCGCAAATACAAACAGCTGCTGAAAAGCCTACAAAAGCAGAAGAAAAGATTAAATCGGCAGAAAATCCGGCACCGAATCCGTTAAAAACAGCCGAAAAGACTGAAAATTTGCCTGTAACTCCATTGTTGCCGGAAAAAGAAAATCTTGTGCAAATAAGCAATAATCAGCCGGAAACGGAGCAAACTCCGCCTGTGATTGCCCAAAACATACCGGTAATCAATGAAAAACCAAGCACAAACGCTCCAAAGCAAGATGCGTATTCACAAAGCTTTAAAGAATATGATGAAGACCTGCAAACCATTGCTGCCGGAAAAACCGGATTTAATCAGCGTTTGCAAGAAATGCTGGCTGATTTTAAAAATCAGGAGCATAAAATATCTTTTTCGGTAAAATAGCTTAATTATCGCCGATTCGCAAGGCTTCAATAAAGGCTGACTGCGGCACTTCTACTTTACCGAACTGGCGCATGCGCTGCTTGCCTTTCTTTTGATTATCCAGCAATTTACGCTTACGGGTAATATCGCCGCCGTAGCATTTAGCCGTCACGTCTTTGCGCAAAGCCGAAATCGTTTCGCGCGCCACAATCCGTCCGCCGATAGCAGCTTGCAGCGGAATTTTAAACAAGTGCTTCGGTATCAAATCTTTCAAGCGTCCGCAAATTTGGCGTCCGCGGGCTTCGGCTTCGGAACGGTGGCACAAGAAAGACAAAGCGTCAACCGGCTCTTCGTTAATCAAAATCTGCACTTTAACCAAATCTGACTGCGCATAGCCGACCAACTCATAATTAAAGCTGGCGTAACCGCTGGTAATGGATTTTAAGCGGTCATAAAAATCAAACACAATCTCGCTGAGCGGAATTTTATAGACTACCATGGCGCGGTTGCCGACATAGGTTAAATCTTCCTGTTCGCCGCGGCGTTCGGTGCAAAGCTTCAAAACCGAACCTAAATAAGTATCCGGCACCATAATTGTAGCCTGTACCATCGGCTCTTCAATCATTTTAATCGTTGAGACATCCGGCATATCAGCAGGGTTATGCAGCATAATCTGCGTGCCGTTGGTCAAATATATTTTATACGCCACCGACGGAGCCGTTGTAATAATATCGAGGTCAAATTCACGTCCGATTCGCTCCTGAATAATATCCATGTGCAGCAAGCCTAAAAAGCCGCAGCGGAATCCCAAGCCTAAAGCGGTGGAATTTTCCGGCTGATAGTTAATGCTGGCATCGTTCAATTTCAGCTTTGCCAAAGCGTCTTTCAAAGCGCCGTATTGGCTGCTGTCTACCGGAAAAATAGAACAGAACACCACCGAAACCGACGGCTTGAAGCCGGCAAGAGGCTCGGCGCACGGCTGCTTATTATCGGTAATGGTATCGCCGACTTTACAGTCTTCCACACTTTTAATGCTGGCGGTAATAAAACCGACTTCACCAGGGTAAAGCGCGTCTACATCTTTCATTTTCGGGGTAAAAATACCGATTTTATCAATCACATAATCAGTGCCGTGCGACATCATACGAATGTTTTGCTTTTTACGCAGCACGCCGTCTTTAACCCGCACCAAAATAATCACGCCCAAATAAGAATCATACCAGCTGTCAATCAGCAAAGCTTTAAGCGGCGCATTTTCATCGCCGACCGGAGCCGGGAGCTTATGCACAATCTCTTCCAGCAAATTATCAATGCCGAAACCGGTTTTACCGGAAACTTCCACCGCATCGGAGGCATCCAAGCCAATCACATCTTCTATTTGCTGCTTTACTTTTTCCGGTTCGGCGGACGGCAAATCTATTTTGTTCAGAGCCACAACAATTTCATGATTATTATCCAGCGCCAAATAAACATTTGCCAAAGTCTGGGCTTCTACACCCTGTGTAGCATCAACAACTAAAACCGAACCTTCGCAGGAAGCCAGCGAACGGGAAACCTCGTATGTAAAGTCAACGTGTCCCGGAGTATCTATCAAATTAAGCTGATAAGTTTTTCCGTCTTTGGCGTGATAGTTCAAACGTACGGTCTGCGCCTTAATGGTAATGCCGCGCTCTTTTTCAATATCCATAGAATCCAAAACCTGCTCCGTCATTTCACGGTGCTGCAAACCGCCGCAATATTCAATCAGACGATCGGCAATGGTGGATTTGCCATGGTCAATATGGGCAATAATGGCAAAATTGCGGATTAAACTTAAATCAGACATAACTTCTCCTTTTCTTGCCGCCAAGATAATTTATTTTTTTGCTTTAATCAATAGCTAAAGTAAAAATGAAAAGTTATCTTATCCGGCTTTTTTTGCGGATTTATCTAAAAATCAGTCTGTTTTTGTTGACATTTTGACAAAAAATAGATACAATACATTCACATTTAAAATTATTTTGAACCCGTTAATTTTATTCTTATGAAGAATTTTTATTTTTTAATCGTGTTCATTTTGGGAGCAATTTTTGGTATCGGCTGTGTAATTGCTGTACAAAAATACTTCTTGCAGAATGAAACGGAAGAGGTGGTTAAAGAAGTTGTTTTAGAAGCTCAGCCTCAAACAACCGCAGCCACCGCCGCAGAAAACATTCAACTGGTTAAAAAAGATGAAATCCGCAACCCTCCGGTTATCGATAAACCGGATGAGCCTAAAAAAGAGGAAAAGAGTCACACCTTTTTTGCGATGTTTTCATCGCTTACGGTTTTATGTCTGCTGATTGCGGTGTCGTTTGGTGTCAACGCCAATCATTCGGATCAAACAAAAACAGCCAGCATATTCTTTGGAATTGTCTCGCTGGCCAGTGCGGTGGTAGCATTTTTCTGCTACTGAATTACCATAAAAAAAGCTCTCCTTACCGAGAGCTTTTTTTAATTTTAAAACCTTTTTTGCTTAAATCCGCTGTAAATCATACAACCCAGGCCAATAACCAAAACAAAAGCCAATACTATCAATAAAAAGTAAACTGAAACATACAGGATTCCGGCGGCAAGCAAAATTGAAAAGGCAAACAAACCGATTTCTTTCAGCCATTGCAGCCAAGATTTCTGTTCCGGCAGCAATAAAATATTTTCATTATCGGCGTGTCCGTTGACGCCATGACCGCATTTTAAGCAATAAAAAGAGTCAACCGGAATATTAGCTCCGCATTTATCGCAGACTAAATATAAGCCTTCGCCGTTGTCTTTGGTTTGATGAAGACAATGCGGGCAAAACTGCCATTTCCAAAATTTCATCGGAGATACATCTTTTTGACAGTGAAAGCAAAAAACTTTTTTCATTAGAATTCCTTATTTATACGTTTGTTCTAATAATTTATTTAGTTTGTTATAAATTAAAAGGCAAGAGTTTTAATAAACATTTTGCCTGTATTAACCAATCTGTAAAATTTAGCAGATTATAATGGCTTATATAAACAGCGAAAGGAGCCGCCATGAAAAAGGTTGTAATTATAGGTGCCGGACCGGCCGGTTTAACTGCAGGTTTTGAACTTTTGAAAAAATCGAAAGACTATCAGGTGACAATTTTGGAAGAAAGCGAAGCAATAGGCGGAATCTCCCGCACCGTACGCTATAACGGCAACCGCATGGATATCGGCGGGCACCGTTTTTTTTCTAAAGATACTGAAGTTACACGCTGGTGGAACAATCTTATGCCGCTGCAGGGAGCTCCTTCTTTGGATGATATAAAAACCGGACGGCAACCGGAATTAAATCCAAACGGTCCGAATCCGGAAAAAGAAAATATTGTGATGCTGAAACGCCGCCGTGTTTCACGCATTTATTACAAACGTAAATTTTTTGATTATCCGGTAAAAATGAATCTTAACACGATTATAAATATGGGGCTGTTTACTACCATGCAGGCCGGTTTCAGCTATATATTCGCTATTTTGCGGAAATTACCGGAAACATCTTTGGAAAATTTTTATATCAATCGTTTCGGGCGCAAATTGTATTCAATGTTTTTTGAAGGCTATACCGAAAAGCTTTGGGGCAGGCATCCGCGCGATATTTCCGCCGACTGGGGCGCGCAAAGAGTAAAAGGGCTGTCCATTGTAGCGATTATAAAGGATATTTTCGGCAAAATATTGTTCATTAAGCCTAAACAGGTTGAAACATCTTTGATTGAAGAGTTCAGCTATCCTAAATACGGTCCCGGGCAGCTTTGGGAAACTGCTGCTTCAGAATTTGAAAAGATGGGCGGCATCATTATAAAAAATGCTAAGGCAGCCAAGTTTAAAACCAAGAAAAATGAATTTAAAGAAGTTATTTACCGCAAAGACGGCAAAGAATTCTCCTTGCCGGCTGATATTGTTATTTCATCTATGCCGCTCAAAGATTTGGCTGCCGGAATAGATGCCATACCAAGCAAAATAGAACGCATTGCCCGCGGTTTGCCTTACCGTGACTTTGTAACGCTCGGTTTGCTTTTGAAAAAACTGAATCTTAAAAACAAAACAAAAATCAAAACTCTTAACAATATTGTGCCGGATTGCTGGATTTATGTGCAGGATACCGGTGTAAAGCTGGGGCGGATTCAGATATTTAATAACTGGTCGCCGTATTTGGTGGCAAAACCGGAAGAAACAGTGTGGATAGGCTTGGAATATTTTTGCAGCGAAAATGACAAATATTGGAATATGAGTCCGGCCGAATGGAAAACCATGGGGGTAAACGAGCTTTTAAAAATGGGCGTAATAGCTGATGAAAAAGATGTTTTAGACTCTCATCTAGAACGAGTTAAAAAAGCTTATCCTGCTTATTTTGACACTTATAAAGATATTGATAAGCTGCGTGACTACCTTAACTCCTTTGAAAATCTTTATTGTGTGGGGCGCAACGGCCAGCACCGCTATAATAATATGGATCATTCAATGGCAACTTCATTTGCTGCCGTAAAGCATATTTTAGGAGAAATTCCGGATAAAGCGGCAATTTGGCAGGTTAATACCGAAAAAAGCTATCACGAAACAAAAAAATAAACTAACCTAACGGATAGCTTTGATTTGGGCAAATCATATTTATCTCTTACAGCGTAACATCAAAATGTTATATGTGTAAAACAAAAAAGGAGATAAAAATGAAAAAAGAATCAAAATCATACGATAACAAAAAGCCGTCTCAAAAAGCTCAGCCTACCGTATCTAAAGGCGGTTGCGGCTGCGGTTGCAGTAACTCTGCTTCGGAAATGGAAGAAATTGATGAAATTTCCATCAGCAAATAGGTATAGCCGATGAAAAATATGACGGCCGGCGGCGCCAACAGCCGCAGCCGCCATTCCGAAGTCGCAGCGCATAGCCGGACTAACAATGATTTAAACAATTTTATGAATTATTTTTGGAATTATCAGGATTTTCCCGAAAGTTTAACCGAAGACCTGGAACCGCATATTCAAGTTGCCGAAAACAAAGATGCGGTTTCCATAACGGCCGAACTGCCCGGAATTGAAGAAAATGATTTGGATTTGCAAATTTCCGCCGATGGATATTTATCAATCAGCGGAGAAAAGAAAAATACCAATTCAGCTTCAAGCAAAGATTCCTATTTTTCTGAAATTTCATACGGAATGTTTAAAAGAACAATCCCTTTACCTTGGGATTTGGCCTATGACAATGCTGCTGCCACCTATAAAAATGGCGTGCTGAATGTTTTGATACCAAAAACATCGGTAGAAAAACAAAAATTTAAAAAAATTGCAATTAACACAACTAATAACAACTAATCTTTTCAGCCTTGTTTCATGTGAAACAGGGCTTTTTTTATTCAGCTAAATATCTTTAATCAAAATTTAAATTCTTTAGCCTATTCTAAAAGCAAATTTCTATTTTTTACGAGGGTTTGTATGTTTAATAACAAAATAATACTAAAAACCGTTGGTTTACTGTCTTTGGCGTCTTTCAGCCTGACTATAGCCGCGCCTGAGGCTAAAGCCTATAATTTGTCGCCGCTGTCTTTCAATAAAATGTATAATCTGGCGCAAAACGGCGAAGTTGAAGCTTTGAGAGCTTCTGTCCGCCGCGGTATGAATATTGACAGTGTCAACCAAAACGGCGACACCGGACTTTGCGTTGCCGCCCAAAACAGAGATGCCTACACCTACAATGCCTTCCGCGCCGCCGGAGCTAACCCTCGCCATCCATGCGTGCAAAAAATAGAATATTATGAAGATTTTGTAAACAATTCCAAAGCTGTTTCCGTAACCGCAACCCCTCGTGAAGCTTATGGAACAATGGGCAAAGAAAAATATAAAATCTCCTCTACAACCTGGTGGCTGCTGGGCGGCTTGGCTGTCGGCGGAGGTATTGCCGCATTAGCAATGAGCGGAGGCGGCGGGGGCGGCAGCAGCAGCTCTGAAACCGAAACTAATAACTATATCGGCGAAACCTTAGGCTCGCAAGGCTCTGTGGCAAAATCAACCAGCGGAACAGCCGTAAACAGCAGCTTATTAAACATAAAAAACACCAAAACAGCGGAAATCGCTAAAATTAACTTCAATAAAAATGTACTGGAAGCCGGCAAATATATGGATGTCGGCTTGGAAGCCCTTGACGGCGGCTCATACACAAACAGCCTGAACACTAAAATATCCGCCGGAGAAGGCTCGGCCGCAATGGCGGCAATCCGCAAAAGCACGGTTACAAACAACGGCTATATAAATGTTGACGCGTTTAATAATTCAGTGGCGATGATTGCCAGCAATAATTCCATTGCCTACAATAACGGAAAAGGGGTTATCCAAGACCCTGATGCCAACGGTATCAACCTCAATTTTTCCGGATATACCGAAAACAACACGATTATCGGTATGTATGCCGATAACGGCTCGCAGATTATAAATACCGGAGAAATTAACGGTTCGGCCATTAAAGCAATCAGCGACCCGACCAAAGATGATTCTGAAAACGGCAGTTCTTCGGGCGGCATTCTGAACGGTATTTTTGCTCAAGATGAAAATTCCGACAGCAGTTCCAAGGAAGTTACATCCGTATCCGGCACCATTATCGGTATGGAAACAATGATACTGAATACCGGTTCGCAAGCCATCAATCAAACCAACACAGCTTCAAACAGCGGCACCATAAAACTCAGCGCCGGCGATGCCGGAGCCGCTGCCTCGGAAATCAAAGTGAATATCATCGGTATGGGAAGCTATTTGGACGATGGATTTTTAAATGGTTCTAAAAATATTCAAAGAGCCGATAAATCTGTTTTGAGCAACAGCGGTATCATAGATTTGGGATATACGGGGCAATACACCTTTGACACAACCAAAACTTTGCGCAAAGGCTTGGGCGGAATTGTCGGAATGCGGGCAGACGCCAATACAACGGCAACCAACAGCGGAAAAATCAATATTACTTTAGATGACAGTTCCGAATCCGGAAGCTCATCAGACTCTGTTGCCGTTGCCGCCGGCATGCAGTCTGTTCACAGCGGAAGCATTACCAACACCGGAAACATTACCATTCAGACTAACGGCGATAACCAGCGCATGACCTACGGTATGCTTGCAGTTGAAGGTTCGGGTTCGGTATCCGGACTATATACCACAACCAAGCAAACAGTTACCAACAAAGGCAATATTCAGTTAAATGCCAGCAACGGCTTCGGAATGGCTTCATATAACGGCGGAACATTGCTGAATGATAAAAACGGAACAATTACTCTGGGTTCCAGCGACAATACCCGCTATACCAACAATATCGCCATGTACGGCTCCGGCGATAGTACTCTGACATCTTTGGTAAATAACGGACAGATTAACATTTATTCAAATAAATCGACAGCCCTCCGAAATGACTACAGCGGCGGAACAAATCTGATAAACAACGGCACCATCCATGTTTATAAAAACGCCATCGGCACCGATGTTTTCAGCGGAAATTACAGTAACTTGGTAAATGCCGGCACCATCATTTACGATGCCACTCTGAATGATGAATCTTCATCATCCGGCTCTTCCGGTTCGTCAGGCTCCGGCTCGTCCAGCGAAGCAGCCACTTTGGCCGACAAATTCACTTTAACCGTAAAGCAAAGCGTGATGAACACAAAATCTCCGTCATCCACCTCATCCGTTGCCTCATCCGAAACCGAAACCATAACCAACTCCGGTACAATCAATCTGTCATCGGCGCATACCTCGGCAATGACTGTATCTTCAAAACAAGGTACGGCAACCAATACCGGTAAAATCATTTTGACTTCAAACGGCACTAATTTCAACAATGCCGGCATGTATATGGATAAAGATGTTATTTCCACGGCAAAAATGACGAATCAAGGCAGCATTGATGTCGGAACAGATTATTCTGTAGGCATGGCCAGCGATGCAAGCGGAATTGCCAACGTTATCAACGACAAAACCGGTGTAATAAACGTAAACGGCAAATATTCGTTCGGCATTTACGCCACCGGAAACAGCTATATATATAATAACGGCGTTATCAATCTTTACGGAGATAACAATATCGGCATTTATTCGGCCGGAACCGGCGAACTGCAGGACGGCGCTGTTATAAAAAACAATATTATTAAAATTTTCGGCACTAACGCCACCGTATTCCAAATCAGCGGCAAAGCCGTGATTGACAATATCGGCAACGTTAATATCTGCGATCCGACTACAGATGAAAATTGCAGCACCGAAGCCGCTTCCACCATGACATATTTTCTGGTAGTCGGCGATTTAACCTTGAAAAAAAGCATGAGCTTTGAACAGGGAACTTTAGCGAAACTGATGGATAATGCTTCTTTAACGGTCAATGACAATGTGCAGATATCTATTACTGAAAAAGGCACCATCATTGACGCCTCGTCAGGCGGCACAGGCACAAAAATTACCAACAACGGCACTTTGCGCCTGAATAACACAAGTAACAGCACAGCGGTTATAGCCGGCAAAGGCACTTTTACCAACAACAGCAACATTGAGCTGGTTTTGGGCAGCAACAACAGCGGAAGCGGCAATACGGCTGTTTCTGTTTCGGATGAAGGAACTGTTGAGAACAACGGCTCTATTGAAGTCGGCACAAACTACAGCACCGGCATTGAAACAGCCGGAACAACTACCAACAATTCAAACATCAAAGTGACGGGAGCCGGCAGCACGGCTATGTCTGTCAGCGGCGGAGAAAGCAAAAACACCGGCAATATAACTGTTATCGGCAATAACGGCTACGGTGTAAAAGTTACCGGCGAAGAAGCTAATTTTGAAAACAGCGGGCTGATTACTATCGGCACCGGCAGTTTTGATGATTCCGGAAATGTGATTATTACAGATTTTGTTGACCGCGGCACCGGTATTTATATTGAAAAAGGCGAAGTTACCAATAAAGGCCAAATTCATGTTTACGGTACAAATTCAGCCGGCGTAAGAGTTGCAGGCGGAACCTTTACCAACGACAGCGACGGAAGAATTTATATAAACCAAAATAATCAATCCGGCACATCTTACGGCATTATCGTAAATGAAGGCGGAACCGCAACCAATAACGGCATTATAGATGCCGTCAACGGTGCTGAACTGTGCAGCGGCATGGACTGTGAAGAAAGCACGTCAACTCAGTCAGGCTCCGGATTTATGATGGTGCAAAACAACTCTGTGTTTAAAAATCACGGCACCGTAAGCTATAATGATGTTTTTGATTTTGATGCTTCAACAAAAGATTCCGGTGTTATTGCCATCAGCAAAAACGGAACTTATAAAGCTCCGGCCTTAAAAGGCACGGTTACAGCCGATGCGGATATTACCCAAAGCGGATTTGAAACGACCTACCGCAACGATAACTCATTTATCGGCAAAGATGCAGGTCTAAATGTGGTTTCCGGCTCTTATATGTTTAATGCTGAAAAAGCCGCTAACGAATCCGGCAACACCGACGTAATTATGACTATGAAATCGTTTGATGAAACTGTTGCCAACAAAGAGCTGGCGGCATATTTAAGCACAAACTATGCAGCGCAAAAAGGCGAGGGCGTTTTCAATACCTTAAAAGGTATGGCTACTGCTTCGGCTTTTGATACGGCTATAAACCGCGAGTTAGGCTTTAGCATGATTCCGAATTTGGCGAAACAAGACTTAGATTTGCTGGCCAATATCAACCGCGCGGCCAATGACGATATTTTGGCGCAAACAAATGAAATAAGCCGTGCTAAAGTTAATGTTTTGGCTTATCAGCAAGAGTTTGACGGCAAACACAATGTTTCGGGCTATAAAGACAAGGTTACAGCTGTTTACGGTTTCAGCGACTATCAAATTGCCAATAACTGGCGTGCAGGTTTCGGTGCGGCGGCGGCTCGCAGCGACAGCGATTTTGATGACGATTCATCTCGTTATAACAATGTGCTGGAAGTGTTTGCTCCGCTGACTTATAGCAATGATAATTTCCGCGCTATGGCTAAGCCTAAAATCGGTTTCGGCAAGGGTCACTACAGCCGCAGCGGCGTGGATAAAGCCTATAAGGCTGATTTAACCAACTACTACTATGGTATTGACGCTGAAGCCCGCCAAACTATAGACCTTGACATCGCGCAGCTTGAACCGGTTGCCGGCGCTAATATCACTGAAGTAAAAGTTGACGGCTTAAAAGAAAATAACGGCGGACTTAAAGCCGACAGCGACAAAGTTACATCAGTTCAATCTGTTATCGGTATGGATATTAAGAAAGATTTTGACCTCGGCAAAGAACAGTCTGTTTTGCTGACTGCCGGCGGGCGTTATTTCCATGAATTCGGCAGCAAATATTCAACGATGGTGACCATGGACAATATGCTTGGCTCATATCAAATCAACAGCAACCGTTTGCAGCGCGACAGCGGTTTATTGACTGTAAAGGCGCAGTACGACTATAAAAAACTTTCGCTCAGCGCGACTGTAAACGCTCCGCTTGAACAAAAGAGCAATGTTTATTATCTGTTCAATTTAGGCTATAAGTTCTAAAGATTTTAAAGGTATTGATATGGTTTTAGAAAATAAATTAAATATCACGGACCAAATAGAACTGAACAAAGCTGAAGAGAAAATAAGCAAAATCAAAGCTAAAAAACTCTTTGACAGCGGAAAAATTGAGAAAATAAAAGTCGGCACTTTTAGCGGTCTTAAGCAAATTCATAAGTATTTGTTTGAAGATATTTACGATTTTGCCGGCAAGCTCCGCACCGTCAACATTGCTAAAAGCAATTTTCGGTTTGCTCCGGTTATGTATTTAGCGCAATCACTAAAGCAAATAGATAAAATGCCGCAATCAACTTTTGATGAAATCGTGGAAAAATATGTGGAAATGAACGTTGCCCACCCGTTTAGAGAGGGAAACGGGCGGGCGACTAGAATCTGGCTTGATTTAATATTTAAAAAAGAACTGAAAAAAGTCGTGGATTGGAATAAAATTGATAAGGCGGATTACCTTTCCGCCATGGAAAGAAGTCCGATTAAAGATATAGAAATCAAACATTTGCTGCAAAACGCCCTCACGGATAAAATCAACGAGCGCGAAGTTTTTATGAAAGGTATTGATGTCAGCTACTATTATGAGGGCTATGACGAATACAATATTCACAATTTGATGTAGTAAAGCCGGCGACAAATTGTCACCGGTTTATAATTTGTGACATTTTTTACTTGATATTTTACCGCTTTTTTTATAACTTTACAGCAGACAGGCGATAGTCTGTCCGAGGTGTGAGAACCTCTTGTATATACGTCAAATATTAGACGTAAAATACCTTCTGATCTATTGATCGGAAGGTAGCAAAATATGCTATACGCTAATATGCTACACTATACTTATATACAATAGTTCTCAACTTCCGGTCGTCTTTTTCAGACGGCTTTTTTGTTTAATTTCAAAGAGAAAAAGGAAGTTGTTATGAAAAATAATCAAATAGGCCATTCAATGATAGAAATGCTTGGTGTACTGGCAATTATTGCTGTATTGAGCGTTGGCGGAATATCCGGTTACTCCAAAGCTATGGAAATGTATAAACTGAATAAATGGCAAGAAGGACTTATCCAAACCATTAACAACATTCAAACCGCTTACCTTAATCAAAAATCCTACACCGCCAAGGAAGAAGACATAACCAATTTTTTAATCAGTGCAGATATTATACAAACAAGTTACGTTGATATTAACCATAAAGATTTATTTGGAAATATCCTAAGAGTGTTTACTATAGGCTGGAAAAATTACGGCCTGCGCTTTGAACTTAAATATCAAATGCCGGCAGGCAAAGATGCCGTAAATTGCTGCAAAAAACTATATGAACTGCCTAAATATTACAACAGCATTTGGGCTGTCGGAGATTGGACAAGCTATACAGTTTGTGGAAAAGCTGCTCCTAGTCAATATGCAAAAGATATGAATTGCCAAGATTATACTCTAAATAAAACATTGCAAAAATGTAACACCTGTAAAAATCAAAATTGTAACATAGGTATTTTATTTGATAATAATCCAGGTTAAAATTCTAAAATTAGCCCGCAAAGTTTACCTGATTCTTTAGTGCAATAATTACAAGTTTTTTGTATATCGATTAAGGTCAAATTTCGAACACATTTTTGCCCTGAACGGCAAAATTTATCTCCTAAATAAGATAAGCCGCTGCCATTTGTAAACCAAACATGATGCAAAACCGAAGACAATGGTTTAACCACATCCTGCATCAATACGCTGCAAAACTTTGGCGAAAAAGAAAGAGAAGCACTGCCGTTTTCGACGTTGCTAAAGCCACCAAGATACATATCTATAACCAAACGGCTGTTCCGTGAAAATATTTGAATCACATTGCCATAAGGATCAATCATTCTATCATCTGCCGGATTGCCGGAATTTTCCCAAGTTTCCGGCACTAAACCGGCTGCTTGCACAACATTTACCAGCCCGTGATGAACATCGCCCTCCTGAACATTTGACATTTTTTGAATATTTTCCAGATGTTCCATAAGCCCTTGGATTAAATAACTGTATTCTGATACGGCTTTATTAACCTTAAATTTTTCCATAGCCTTGGAATACCCGGCAATCCCGCCGACTGATAAAACAGCAATAATAGCGATGACGCCGAGCATTTCTATCATGGAACGTCCTTTTTCCAAATTCTTATACATATTTCTAAACCTCCAAAAATTGCACATAAAACAAAACCCGCAAAAAGCGGGCGGATGTTCAGAAACCATTAGTTGCAGATGCAGAATGGCTCGGCTTATTCAGCGCATAGCCTTATTCAGCCGACATCCGTCCAATGACAGAAATCGGCATAATCTGTTTAAAGTCGCTTATGCAAAAGCGACTATCTGCAACTAAAAGGGTTTCTGACGCCCTAGATAAACTCTCGTATATCTAATTTTCAGTTTAATTAAGCAAATTAGTTTTGTAAAGAAAAAAAATCCGCCTCATTAGCGGACGAATGTGTATTAGCTGTCGGTTATTCATAAAAAAAGCTCTCCTAAAGGAAAGCCTTTTTATTGGTGCGCTAGGCCAGACTTGAACTGGCACGGGATAAATCCCAACAGATTTTAAGTCTGCAGCGTCTACCGATTCCGCCACAAGCGCATTACAGTTTTGTTATATACATAAATTTTTTGACTTTTGCAACATAAAACTTGTCTTTTTTTGTAAAATATGCTTAATTGAATAGCGGAAAGAGGAAATACATTCCTCTATATTAACTTGAGAATACAACAGAAACAGCGTTTCGGTATTCTTTGGGGAGAAAAAAATGAAATCTGTCGACACATCGCTTCATCATTATTTTTTTCCGAATATAAATGAAGACGGGTGGAAATTTGTCAGCATTTTAGCCTTTATATCGTTGATTTCAGCGATTATTTGGTTTCCGCTCGGATGCCTTTCATTTTTAATCACTGTTTGGTGTTTTTACAGTTTCCGCGATCCGGTCAGAGTTACGCCTGTTTTATCCGGAACTGTTATTGCTCCGGCCGATGGCTATGTTGTAGCCATAAGCCGTGAAAAAGGCCCTACTTCTTTAGGGCTTGACCGTAAAAATTACACCAAAGTAAGCCTTTATATCAGCCCGTTTGATGTAAATATCAACCGTTTTCCGATTAAAGGCGTTATCAGTAAAACATTTTATGATGCCGGCAAAAAATTTTCCGGCTCTACAGCTAAAAATGATATCAAAAATGAAAGAATGCTGATTGCTATAAAACATAGCAGCGGCATAGAATTTGTGTTACAGCAGACAGCTCTGTTTTGCAGCAAACGTATTGTCGCCAATTTGAAAAAAGGCGATGAGTTTGTTGCCGGACAGCGTTTCGGATTTATTCGTTTCGGCGGGTATGTTGATTTGTATCTGCCGGAAAAAATTGAGCCGCAAGTTTGCGTAGGACAGTATTTAGTCGGCGGCGAAACTATTGTTGCCGATATAAAATCAGATGCTCCCCGTCTTGAAGGAGAAATAAGATAATGGCTAAAACATACCAAAACAACCGCTCATCAGCCGCTCACAGCGGTATAAAAAAGAAAGCAATCGGCAAATTTAAGGAAGTTCCGTTCCGCAAAATGGCTCCGAATATCGTAACCCTTATGGCTTTATGCTCAGGCGTTACCACCATCAAATTCGCAATTATGCAAAACTGGACATACGCAATAGTATGCCTGTTTTTAGCCTGCGTGTTTGACGGTTTGGACGGACGCGTTGCCCGCAAGCTTAAAGCCTCGTCAAAATTCGGCGCCGAGTTGGATTCACTTTCTGACTTTGTAAGTTTCGGCGTAGCTCCGGCAGTATTGATGTATCAATGGTGCTTAAACGGCATTCCGCATTGGGGCTGGATTTTTACCCTGATGTTTTCAGCCGGCATGGCTATGCGTCTGGCTCGTTTTAACACTATGCTGGAAGACGCAACAGTTCCGGAATATTGGTCGCACTATTTTGTGGGCGTTCCGGCTCCGATGGCCGCAGCAATCGCTGTTATGCCTCTGCTGATTTCATTTGCTTATCCGGAATACGATTTTATTTTGCGCAACAAATATCTGTGCAGCGTTATAATCATTTTAGTAGCCTACTTAATGGTTAGCCGCATTCCAACCTTGTCGCTCAAAAAAACCCGTATTAACGCAGATTATTTCTTGCCGTTAATGGTATTGTTCGCTTTATTTGTAAGCTGTTTATTAACTCAGCCTTGGCTGACATTAGGCCTGTTTACACTGGCTTATTTATTAACAATACCGTTTACAGTCATTAAATTTTTGCACGACAAGCGCGCTTATGAAAAAAATCTGGCTGCGGCTAAAGAAAATAAAGAATAAGCTTTAATTCTTGAAAAAAAGACCTCAAACGAGGTCTTTTTTTATTACATAACTCCGCCGGTGTGCAGGCAATAGTCATGATTCTGCAGATTATAGTTTTTATAAACCTCGCATTCGCTGCAGACACAGCCTTTATCCTGATAAATGCAGTTGCTCTTTTCAAATGCGCAATAAAGTTTTTCATAGTGCTGCATATTTTGCAAATTTTCCAGCGACTTTAAAAAATTCTCCGGCGCATTTTTAAGTTTGCAATGTTCCGTATATGACGGACAAGTCATACAGCGGCACAGCTTAATATTTTCGGTGGTTTTATCTACTTTTTGCATTTCTGCCTCCTTTTTTATTCAGCAGAAAATATATGCGCTAAATAGCCGCAAACAACCTAATCTGTAGTTCTATAGACGTTTAAATACACCGTTTTCCACCGGCGGAAAATATGAAATAAGCTCCGGCGAATTTTTTACGCTATCTACCCTCGCAAATAACGGACCTTTATATAAAGAAATTTCCAGCTGCTGCAATTTATCTTCGGCACTTTCGGCCAAAACCAAAACATCGCCGCTAGGCAGGTTGCAGACATAACCGGAAATTCCGCCAATCTCTAAAACGCGGTGCAGGGTCCAAAAGCGAAAACCGACGCCCTGAACCCTGCCGCTGATTAAAAAGCATTTAAGCATTATTTTTTACCGTGTAAAAATTCTTCTATTTCTAAAAGTTCATTTTTTACACATTGACGGCCTTGCTCCGCTTCTTCATCCACACCCCATGATTTACTCTGGTATAATTCTTCCAAATAAGCCAGCTCAAAAGCCTCTGCAGCGGTTATTTTCTTTTCGGCAAAGGCGAGTGCCAGCAACGGAGATTTTAGCCGTACAGCCGCTAAATAATAGGCTGTCAATGTCTTTAAGCTCATTTTTTCTAAAATCTCGGTAAAACCGGCGCGGTTATTTTCATTTTGCGGCGGAGGAGTTAAGCCGTCAGTTTCTTTTAAAGTCATTTTGAAACGATTGTTAAGCCATTTCAAAACCGGAAGCCATTTTTCAGTTTGCAAAGCCTTAATATCATCATTGGCGCTCCAAAACAAAATTACATCCGTAAAAGAAAATTCCACCAGTTTTTCTATAACTTCTGCGCGATGTTCTTTTATCTCGCTTTCTGCTTGTTTAAAATCCAGCATTATTTTACCAAACCTTTCAAAAGACTGCCGGCTTGGCTGCCCAAATCTTTTACTGCGTCTTTAGTATCAGTCAAAGATTTTTTAACCGCGTCTTTAGTGTCGGAATAGGTTTTAGATGCATCATTTTTAACACCTTCAGAAGCCTTAAAATGGTTAGCATAAGCTGTACCCTGCAATGCGGTGTAGCATGGAGAAGAATCCGCGCTCAAAATCATATCTCCGGCATTATACAGACCGCCGGTAGCAATAATGCCGACAACAGCCTTTGCGGTTTGCGTTTTGTTCAGTCCGACACTAGGATTAGACATGGTGCCGCTGATACTTAACAAAGAACCCAAAACTGAGGAAACATTAGTATCGGTAATGCGTCCGGAGAACGGCTGCAAATCCAAATCAATTTTTTCATTATACAGGTTTACACTTCCATCGGCAACAACATAAAAATCGTTAGCATCAAACGCTATGCCTTTAGGAAATTCTGCCACGCCTTTTTTAATATCGCTGCGAACCACCGCGCAATTCAAGTTCATATCTTTATTGACAATATTCAATTTCAAATTATTCAAAATCTGAACAATAATATTACCCTGCAGGCGTTCCAAACTCTTAATATTCATCACAGACTGGTCAATGATTGCCACAATTTGGCCGTCCATATTGGCTAAATATTGGTCGGTATTGGCACCGGAAGTGTTAAGTTTGATATTAAAATCGGTTTTACCGCCGTTTTTGACATACAAAACTTCATTGCCGGAATTAGCAAAAGCTTTATTTAATTTTTGCAAAACAATGCCGCTGCCGTTCAAATTAACGCTCATATTTTTAGCGTTGGCATTCAGTGTTGCACTGCCTTTAATAACGCCATCGCCGCCACTGATATTCTTTATATCGGCTTTAAATACACCGTTTTTCAAAGTTAAATCTGTCAAAACATTGGTTAAAGCCATATCCGGTGTAATATTAACGGTTTTAAAATCAATATTAACATCAGCGTTTGCGGCTTTAAGCGCATCATAAGGAATCGGCGTATTTTTAATCAGCTCATTTGCTTGTGCTTCTGAAATTAACCAGCTGTTTTCTGCTTTTTTAGCTTCGCTGAATTCATATACATTCAAATTATCGCTGGCGGCGTTCAGCTTTAAATACGGTGTTTCACCGGTTAAATCAGCCGAAACGTTACCATTTATTTTGTTTGATTTATAAGTGATTTCATAAGAACCGTCAGAAGTAAGTCCTTTAGTGATGCCTTTAACACCGCCTTCATAATTCAAAGTATAGCCTAACGCATTTACCTGCAGTTTGGCGTCAACGTCATTATATTCAGAATCCTGAATTGACTTAAAGGAAGAGGTTGTGCCTTCGCCGGTAATCTGAATACCGGAAACCACTGTATCAAAACTTAAGTTAATCGGAGCATCAAAACTATCCATGCCGATAGCAAAATCTTTAATTTCGACACTGTCTTTATCGCTGTAAAAAACATTAGTATCAGATGTTTTAACGGTATCGACCACAATTTCTTTTTTCAGAAGCGGCAGCAAAGAAAACTGCACCTGAGCCTGACCGATTTGCGCCACCGGCTGATTATTTTCGGCCTGTGCAACCGAAACATCGTTTAACTCAATGCTTGGCTTGAGCGAAACACCGATTTTCAAATCACCGTTGATTTTAACAATCATATTCGCATATTTCAAAGCCAAAGCTTCAATTTGCGGCTTATAGTTGTTAAAATTGGCTAATTTCAAAAATGTAATCAAGCCAATCAACGGAACAAAAATGATTATTGCTAAAACTATTAAAAATTTTTTCATTTTTTATACTCCAATCCAAAAAATTCACAAGCTTCTTTATAATACTTTGGTAATTCGGCGCAAATCACCGTCTTTTTACCATATATAGCCGATAAATCTATTTTATACGCATGTAAATATAGTTTATCCGCAACTTCTTTTAAACGGACGCGTTCCGTTCCGTAATATTTATTATCTCCTAAAATCGGACAGCCCAGAGCTTCCAGATGTGCGCGAATCTGATGAGTGCGTCCGGTTAAAGGAGAAGCCGCCAATAAAGCGTACTTTTTAGCAGCGTTATCCAAAACTTCATAAGCTGTTACGGCTTTTTTACCGCCTTTAACAACTTCCATTTTTTCGCCGATTTTTTCTAAAGGCAGATTGATTTCTCCGCTAAGCTGCTGCGGACAGCCGCGCACCAAAGCTAAATATGTTTTCTGCAAACTGTGCTCGCGAAAAGCTTTGGTTAAAACTTCCGCCGATTTACGGTTGCGCGCCAGCAGCAAGATGCCGCTGGTTTCTTTATCAATACGATGCACCAGCTTAGGCTTTTCGTTGTTTTCAAACTTTAAAGCCTCTAAAAATCCGTCAATATGCCGCGTGGTGTTGGTTCCGCCCTGCACAGCCAAGCCGGACGGCTTATTAAGCGCTATAATATCTTTATCCTTATAAATAACTAAAGACATTATATAATCAGCATCATTTTTACTGATATTCTCTGCTGTTTTAACGGCTTTTTCATTATCCAACGGCGGCAAACGCAGCTCTTGACCGGCAGTTAATCGGGTAGATGTTTCTGCCCGTTTGCCGTCAACTTTTATTTGCTTTGTACGCAGCAATTTTTGCAGCCTACCTAAGCTTAAAGACGGATATTCACGCAAAAACCAACGGTTAAGCCTTATGCCGTCATCCTCAGATTTTATTTTAACTATTGTTACCCCTGACATTTTATCTACCACCTTTTTTCTTTGTATTAACTTTGCCTATTGTTCTGGGAATATAATACTTTTGTTTTACATTTTTAGGTTTCGCTAAATCCGGCATTTTCATTTTGCACCTGATTTTTTCAGCAGCGCTATTCAAATCTTCGGATTTTATTTCATCAAACAGCGGTTCAATTTTATGCTGCTTTGGCAAAGGATAATTAGCAACTTCATATTTCTCTAAATTTTTCTTTTCATTATCAGTTAATTTTTTATAATCATCTTTAGAAATATGAACTACAAGCCCAACATGATTTTCTTCAAGGCTTGGAATTATATCACATTCCTGCAGCTTGCAAAAAACTTTATAGCTAACGCATATTTTATAGATATACTCAGTCATTTTTTTCTTTCATTTTAGCTTGTTTTTCTTTACGCAGCTTATCAAAATATTCTATACGCTTCTTAATTTCACGTTCAAAACCGCGGTCTACCGGATTATAATATTTAGCGCGGCTCATACCGTCCGGAAAATAATTCTGTCCCGAAAAACCGTCTTCCAAATCTTGATCATAAATATAGCCGTCGCTGTAGCCCAAGTTTTTCATCAGCTTTGTCGGAGCGTTCAAAATATGCTTAGGCGGCATTAAAGAACCGGTCTGCCGCGCGGCTGTGATAGCTTTTTGCATTCCTTTATAAACAGCCGCAGATTTAGGAGCTGTCGCTAAATAGGCAGTAAGCTGCATAACCGCAAGCTCGCCTTCTGGAGAACCTAACCGTTCGTAGGTCTGACTGCAGGCTATGGCCTGATTTACGGCATTCGGGTCGGCCAAAGATACATCTTCAATAGAAAATTGCAGCAAGCGGCGCAGAATATAGCGCGGATCTTCTCCGGCCACCAGCATGCGCGCCACCCAATACATAGCGGCGTCAACATCCGAACCGCGCAAAGATTTATGAACAGCGGAAATCAAATTATAATGTCCGTCCCGCCCTTTATCATAAACCGGCGCCCGCGAGCGGATAATATTTAGAATTTGCTCTTTATTAAAAACTTCTCCGTTCTGGGCGTACGACCATATATTTTCAGCAATATTCAAAATATAACGCCCATCTCCGTCGGCAATTTCTTTAATAAAATCTCTGGCTTCTTCATCAAGCGGCAGCTTGCGTCCCTCTTCTTTTTCCGCTCTTTCCAGTAAAATTTCAAAATCATCCGGAGTCAAACGGTTAAGCACAAACACCTGGCAGCGGGAAAGCAAAGCGGAATTAAGTTCAAACGAGGGATTTTCGGTAGTCGCACCGACTAAAATAACCGTACCGTCTTCAACATACGGCAAAAATCCATCTTGCTGCGATTTATTAAAGCGATGAATTTCATCTACAAACAGCAATGTGCCTTTGCCCTGATTAGCACGGCGCTCCTGAGCATACTGAAAAACCCGTTTTAAATCGGCAACACCGGAAAAAACCGCTGATATCTGTTCAAAATAAAGGTTTGTATATTCGGCAATCAAACGGGCAATGGTGGTTTTGCCGCACCCCGGCGGCCCCCATAAAATAAAAGAGCTTATTTTGCCTGATTTCAGCATACGCCCCAAAGGAGCATTTGCACCGATAATCTGGTCTTGCCCGACAACTTCTTCTAATTTAGTCGGACGCAGCCTATCTGCCAGCGGGCGTTTAACTTTGTTTGAAAAAAGCGTATCTTCCATTATCTTTCCCTAGAAGAATGAGCCTGTAAAAGCATAGCTTTATTTTCTTTAATTTTTTCTTTTATCTGCTCGCGCATTTTTTCTTTATTTTCGCGCTCCTGCATTTCCTGCCGGCGTTCCAAAACCTCTTTTTTGTGCTGCTCTATAGTTTTGCGCAGTTCTTCAATATTGCTTTCTTTTTTCTCCGGCTGATGATTTTCTTTTTCTTTACCGAACTTTTCCATAATTTTATCATCAGAATCACGTTTTTTAAAAGACTGAAATATTTCTTTTCCCTTTTTACCGATAGCATTCACATCCAAATACATATTTGTTGTATCCAAATCAAAACTGCCTTTTCCTCCGGTAAAAAAGTCTTCAAAATCAATACCTTTCATTTTTTGCGGTTTTTTCTTGCTTTTCGGCGCCAAAATTTTTTTCAATTCCAATGCCGTAGGCACGTGGCCGATAGCCTGTTCAATCTGAGCCGGAGATATAATACACTCGCTTAAATCAAGCTCATAAATATTTACACCGGTAAAATCACAACCCGTAAAATCAACGCCGCGCAGATTAACCTGAGTTAAATCAATGCGCTTCAAATCAAGCATAGTTAAATTCAAACGGGTTAAATTCAATTTATGCGGATAATATTTTGCTAAATATTCAACAAGTTCCTGCAGCTCTTCAATCGAAAGATTATCTAAATCCGCATCCAGCAAAATAGCATCTTGCAGATTTGCATTTTGGAATTTTACGCCGTGCATGTGAGCGCCGGTAAAGTTTGTACCGATAAGCTGCGCACCCACAAAAATTGCACCGTCCAAATTTGCTCCGCTGAAATCAGCACCGCTTAAATCGGCTCCGGTAAAATTGGCATTCTGCATATTGGCATTTTTAAAGCTGCCTTCCTGCATATTACTGCCGCTGAAATCGGCGTTTTCAAAATTTTCACCGTTAAAATTACCGCCTTGCAGCATTTTTCCGGAAAAAACTATATCATTAACAATATGTCCGCTTTCCGTATTTTCGGCAAATTTATCTATCTGCTTAGCAATAGCCTGCCAAGATTCACTGCGATTTAAAACTTCATCAACTTCGTCATTGCGATGTTTTTGATAATATTTTTCAGCTTCTTTTATATCAGAAGATTTATTTTTATTTTCATCGGCCATTGCTTAAATCTTTCACATAAAAAACATTATCATTATAACGCCTTTTTTCAATTTTTACAATCGCTATTTATCCTTTTTCAGGCAAAACCAGACAATAATTAAGCTCGGCAGGCTCAAACAGCCGCTGATTATAAAAAATACATTCCAAGAAACATATTGAGCCAGCAATCCGCTGGTTGAAGAGAATATATCGCGCGACAAACTCATAACCGATGATAAAAGCGCATACTGCGTTGCCGTATACAATTTATTGCACAATGATGAAATATAGGCCACCAAAGCTGTTGTTGCCAAACCGGAAGAAAAGTTCTCTAAAGTAATTATGGTTATAAACAGCGGCATATTATGCCCGTATCGGGCTTGAACGGCAAACAAAAAAGTAGTCAGGCACTGTGTCAGGCCAAACAGCAGCAAGCTGTTTTTCAAACCGAATCTCATAACAATCAGGCCGCCGCTTAAACCGCCCAGAATAGCGGCAATCATTCCGTAAATTTTGATAACCGAAGCAATTTCCGCTTTAGTAAAGCCTAAATCCACATAAAAAGGAAAACTCATCGGCGCAAAATAAGCATTGCTCAGACGATAGGTAAAAATAAACAATAAAATCCAATACCAATGCTGGCGTTTTGCAAAATCTTTAAACGGATTTACTATAGAATTTTTAACAAACTCAATACTGTCTTTAAGCTTTAATTTATACTTTTTATATTGATATTTTTGCGGCTCTTTAGCCATGAGAATCGCCACAAACCCTACAAACAAACCGCAAGCCATAATCAAATAAACTTCCGGCCAGCTTAAAACCGAAGCCATATAAATTGCTCCGGCTCCGGAAAAAATCAAGCCCAAACGATAGCCCAGCACATATATAGCCACGCCGGATGCCTGTTTTTCCGGTTCATCTTCAAAGCTTTCCACACGGTAAGCATCTAAAACAATATCCTGTGAAGCTGATAAAAAACTGGCGATAAATGCAAATAAAGCCATGTGCAGCGTATGAATTTCCGGATTTGTGAAAGCCATTGCAGCCAAAGAACAAAATAGCAAAAACTGAATAAAAACAGCCCAGGAACGGCGCCGTCCAAGTTTATATAAAACCGGCAGCTTAACATTATCAAGCAGCGGCGACCAAGCCCATTTTAAAGAGTAGGGGATTTTAACCAAAGAAAAAGCCCCGATTAAAGTATAGGATATGTCTAAATCTTTAAGCCAAAAGCTGAGTGTGCCGAACACCAATAAAAAAGGAAAGCCGCTGGTAAATCCCAATGCCAGCAGAATCAGCATTCTTTTGTTTATATAAGTATTATAGACATAATCCAACTGTTTAAGCATTTTCAGCATCGCTTTCGGTGTCTTGCAGCCATAAGGCATTTTTTATACTTTTACTCAAAAAATCAAGATGAGCCTGCTGTTCTTCAGCCGACAAAGGAAAACTGCGCTTCTGCACATTTTCGGCCGCAAAGCTGATATTTTCGGCATGCTTATTAGCCGTTTCCTCCGAAGCTTTAACAAAGTTTATACTCGGCTCATCGCCGCCCAAAAGCTGCAGATACACTTCTGCCAGCAGCTGAGCATCCAATAAAGCGCCGTGGAAAGTACGTGCGGAGTTATCTATATTAAAACGCCGGCACAAAGCATCCAAATTATTTCTGGCACCAGGAAATTCATTCTTTGCAATAGCTAAGGTATCAACTACCCTATCCCAATCATAGGTTTGAAATCCGCATCTTTTTAGTTCAAAGTTAATAAATTTTAAGTCGAATGCAGCGTTATGCGCCACCAAAATTCCGTCATCGCCGATAAAATCAACCCATGACTGCGCTATTTTGCTGAATATCGGCTTATCTTTCAAAAATTCATTATCCAAACCATGGACTTTTACAACTTCTTCCGGCACATCGCGTTCCGGATTGATGTATTCATGATAAATTTTACCGGTCGGCAAATGGTTAATAAGCTCAACCGCGCCGATTTCTACCAATCTGTCGCCGGTATCCGGATCAAAACCTGTTGTTTCTGTATCAAAACATATCTCACGCATTTATTAACTCTTCTATAATTTCAATCAGTTCGGCTTTCAGTAAATTTTCAGCCTTGTCCGTATTTATAACCGCATCTGCAAATTGCTTTTTCTGCTCATTATCGATTTGCACCGATACAATTTTTTCAAAATCCTCAGCACTTATATTATCGCGAGCCATAACACGCTGTTTTTGAATATTTTTATCTACATCAGCCAAAATAACCGACTGACAATAAATATTCCACTTCATTTCAAACAGCAAAGCCGCATCAAAAAAGAAAACTCGGTTTGTCTGTGAATTTTTACGGATAACATTTAATAATTTTTGCTTTAAAAAGGGATGAACTAACTTTTCAAGCCGTTTTAACTCTTGATTATTATTAAACACCAAATTTCTTAATTTTCGTTTATTAAAAACACCGTCAGCCTCAAAAACTTCCGGAAAATTTTGCTTAATAACTTTTAAAAACGCCGGACGGTAGTACAAATATTTAACCCACTTGTCGGCATCATAAACCACATATCCGAGACTCCGTATAATATTCGCCAAAAAAGATTTACCGCAGCCTATGGAACCAGTAATCGCTATAATTTTCATCTTTTGCCTTATATCAAAAACTTATGAATCTTATCCACAATAAAACCTTTAAATGTGCATAAGTTCAGCTTCTATAAAGTTTTTAACAAAGTATTCACTTTTTGTAAAAACGTTATACAAACTTATTAACATCTAAACCTTTTTATTAAGATATGTTGAAAATATTTATTAACTATTTTTTAACTTCTTGAATCATTAACTTTTTATTAACCTTATTAAATAATTTGTTAATGTTAGTAAGTCTGTGGATAGAATCTTATCCACATTTTGCGCAGGGATAAATAACAATAACTATTTATTTTTTAAATTTTAAAAGGGGTAATTTTTTGTGCATAAAAACGATTGACTTTTGCTTGCATATTTTATATAAGCATAGCAACAAACATTTCAATGTTTATTGCTCAATTTTTAACAATCACAAAAATTTAAGGTTAGTATGCATTTAAAGGAATTAAAGGAGAAATCTCCGACAGAGCTGTTGACTCAGGCCGAGGATTTGGGAGTTGAAGACGCATCTTCTATGCGTGTTCAGGATTTGATTTTTGCCATTATGAAAAAATTGGCCGAAGTAGATACTGTTATCTGCGGCGACGGCGTTATAGAAGTTCTGCAGGACGGGTTCGGCTTTTTGCGTTCATCTAAATCTAATTATCTGGCCAGCCCTGATGATATATATGTATCTCCTGCTCAGGTTAAGAAATTCGGTCTGCGCACAGGCGATACTGTAGAGGGCGAAATCCGCGCGCCAAAAGATAATGAACGCTATTTTGCTTTGACTAAAGTTAATGCTATTAACTTTGACGACCCGGAAAAATCTAAGCTGCGTGTAAATTTTGATAACTTGACGCCGCTATATCCGACAGAAAAGCTGAATTTTGATATTATTTGCGGCGATAAGGACTATACTACCCGCGTGATTGACTTAATCGCTCCGCAGGGCAAAGGCCAGCGCGGCTTGATTGTGGCTCCTCCGCGTACTGGTAAAACCGTTATGCTGCAGAATATTGCCCATGCCATTTCTACAAATCATCCGGAAGTATATTTGATGGTGCTGCTGATTGACGAGCGCCCGGAAGAAGTTACGGATATGACGCGTTCGGTTAAAGGCGAAGTTATATCTTCTACTTTTGATGAACCGGCTACCCGCCATGTTCAGGTGGCTGAAATGTGCATTGAAAAAGCCAAGCGTTTGGTCGAAAATAAAAAAGACGTGGTAATTCTTTTAGATTCCATAACCCGCTTAGGACGCGCCTACAATGCGGTTGTTCCGTCATCAGGCAAGGTGCTTACCGGCGGTGTGGATGCCAACGCTCTGCAGCGTCCTAAACGCCTTTTAGGTGCAGCTCGCAATGTGGAAGAAGGCGGTTCTTTGACGATTATCGCCACAGCTTTGATTGATACCGGTTCGCGTATGGATGAAGTTATTTTTGAAGAGTTCAAAGGTACCGGTAACTCAGAAATCATTTTGGATAGAAAGCTTACTGATAAGCGTTTGTTCCCGACTATAGATATTACCCGTTCCGGCACCCGTAAAGAAGAAATGCTTGTAGACCGTGCAACCTTAACAAAAATGTGGGTTCTGCGTCGTGTCTTAATGCAAATGGGTATGACCGATGGTATGGAATTTTTATTAGATAAGCTGCGTCAGACTAAGAATAATGCGGACTTTTTCCAAAACATGAACTCATAGTGGTATGAAACTCGTCTAGCTGGTATCTGCTAGGGATTTTTGCGCTCGTGTACTATTGTGTACACGTCGCTTAAAAATTCCGTCGCATTTATACACGCTATCCGAGTTTCTGAAAGTTTTGTACTGATTTCATTTAATTTTTTCTCTATTTTATTTATCACTATATTTACAGTAAATATAATTTCAAATTTTCCTTGCTTATTTTAACGGCGATAAGCTATACTAAAACTGCATTGCAAAATGCAGGGCGTCAGAAACCCTTTCTATACTAGTCGTTATGCATAAACGACTTAAAATTTTTTTATGCCGATTTCTGCCTAGAGCGGATGTCGGCTAAATAAGGCTATGAGCTGAATAAGCCGAGCCGTTTTAGTATAGTACGGTTTCTGAACATCCGCCCGCCATTTTGGTGGGTTTTGTTTTTTTATTTGTTTAAGGAGGTTCAGAAATATGAATAATAATTTGAATAATGGTTTTAGCTTTCGTTTGTTCTCCGTCATGTCCGGCAATGACTGGTGCTTGGGACGCGTGTTTAGTATTTGTTGCAAGTTTTTTAATCGGATGTACCATCCTGGACACTCGGCGAATTCGCTTCGCTCAAAGCCAAGTGTGACAGGTAATTGTGTTGGCCGCTCAATGATAGAAATGCTGGGCGTGCTGGCGATTATCGCGGTTCTTAGCGTGGGTGGTATTGCCGGTTACTCTAAAGCTATGGAACGGTATAAATTTATTAAATTAAGAGATGCCTGGACTGAGGTTTTTTATAATTTTATACAAATTAGAAATGATTTTAATAATCAAGAAATCGGCGGCTGGGGAACGGAAACAAATTATGTATATACTATGAAAAGTCTAAATATGCTGCCGAGAGAATTTAAATATGTGCGGGGAAATGCTTTTCAAGATTCACACGGCTTTGGTGTAACTTTATATTCAAGCGGTAATAAAGGAAGCAGGGCGTTCGGCTTCTTTTATTGGTTAGGTTTTGACAGTGCTAGCCCTAAAGTCTGTCAGGCCTTTATGGAAGCTGCTTTGAATTTTAAGGATAATGTCCGGAAAATATGGCGTGAACCGCTGGCCGGAGATATAAAAATGTATAGCGTTTGGGGAAATCGCTATTGCACTAAAGGCGTAAGATGTATGAATAATATGAATTTCAATGATATGAATGAGTTATGTTCTGCTTATAAAGGAAAAGATCCAAGTAAATACAGATATGCTGTACAAGTTAGTTTTTAAGCACTAAAAAAACTCCCCGCTAAGTTAATAACGGGGAGAATTTTTTTGTACTGGCTCTAAAGATTAAGCAGCTTTCTTTTCTGCGTGGTCTTTTTGAGTTTTGCCGTATTTGATAGCAGCTTGAGCAGCAGCCAAACGTGCTACCGGTACACGGAACGGTGAGCAAGATACATAGTCTAAGCCGCACTGTTGGAAGAACTCGATGGATTTAGGGTCGCCACCGTGTTCACCGCAAACACCCAACAACAAGTCTGGGTTAGTTTTACGGCCATATTCGCAAGCGCGTTTAACCAATTTACCAACGCCGTCAACATCAATAGAAGCAAACGGATCAGCAACATAAATGCCTTTTGCACGATAGCAATCCAAGATAGCACCGGTATCGTCACGGCTCATACCCAAAGTTGTTTGAGTCAAGTCGTTTGTACCAAAACCAAAGAATGCAGCAGAAGCAGCGATTTCTTCAGCCATCAAAGCGGCTCTCGGCAATTCAATCATGGTACCAACTTCATATTCAATAGATTTGCCTTTTTCAGCAAAAATCTTTTGAGCAGTTGTATCAATGATGTTTTTAACGATATCCAATTCTTTCTTAGAACCAACCAATGGAACTTCGATTTCAGGCATAACATTTACGCCTTCGTCACGGCATTCCATAGCAGCTTCCAATATAGCACGGGTTTGCATTTCGCAAATTTCTGGATATGTAATCGGCAAACGGCAGCCGCGGTGACCCAACATAGGGTTCATTTCGTGCAAAGAGTTAGCGCGGTTTTTAACTTCGGCTAAAGTTTTGCCCATTTTATCAGCCAATTCCTGCATTTCTGCATCTGTGTGAGGCAAAAATTCATGGAGCGGCGGATCCAGCAAACGAATAACTACAGGGAAACCGTTCATGGTTCTGTACAATTCTTTGAAGTCTTCTTTTTGGTATGGCAACAATTTAGCCAAAGCAGCACGGCGGCCGGCTTCGTCATCAGACAAAATCATTGTGCGCATATCAGAAATTCTTTTAGCGTCAAAGAACATGTGTTCGGTACGAGCCAAACCAATACCTTCAGCACCGAATGCCAAAGCTTGTTTAGCATCAGCAGGTGTTTCAGCGTTAGCGCGAACATGCATTGTGCGGATTTCATCAACCCAGCTCATGAATGTACCGAAGTTACCGGTCATAGATGCGCTTACAGTCGGGATTTCGCCTTCAATGATTTGACCTTTAGCGCCGTCCAAAGATACCCAATCGCCTTCTTTAATTACAACGCCGCATTTTGTAGACATTGTTTTAGACTTGTAGTCAATAGTGATATCTGTTGAACCTGATACGCAAGGAGTACCCATACCGCGGGCAACCACAGCAGCGTGAGAAGTCATACCGCCGCGGGCAGTAATCACACCTTGAGAAGCGTGCATACCGCCGATATCTTCCGGAGAAGTTTCGTTACGGATAAGGATAACTTTTTCGCCTTTAGCAGCCCAAGCTTCTGCATCTTCAGCGCAGAATACAGCACGGCCCACAGCAGCACCAGGAGATGCAGGCAAACCGTTAGCAATAACTTTTTTATTGGCTTTAGGGTCCAACATTGGGTGCAACAATTGGTCTAATTGGTCAGCACCAACGCGCATAATAGCTTCTTCTTTAGTCAGCAAACCTTCGTTTACCATTTCAACAGCCATTCTTACAGCAGCAGCGGCAGTTCTTTTACCGTTACGGCATTGCAGCATCCACAATTTTTTGTGTTCAATAGTGAATTCCATATCCTGCATATCTTTGTAGTGTGCTTCCAAAGCGTTGCGTACATCTACAAGCTGTTTGTACAAATCAGGCCACAATTCTTCCAAAGAGTTGCCTTTACCTTCAGAACCCATAGGCTGCGGAGTACGAATACCAGCCACAACGTCTTCACCTTGAGCGTTGATTAAGTATTCACCGTAATATCTGTTTTCACCGGTTGCAGGGTCACGAGAGAAGCATACACCGGTTGCAGAATCATTACCGGCATTACCGAATACCATGGTTTGAACGTTACAAGCTGTACCCCAATCGCCAGGGATGTTGTTCAATTTACGGTAAGTAATAGCGCGGGCAGCGTTCCAAGAACCAAATACGGCGCCGATCCCGAGCCACAACTGTTCCCAAGGATCTTGAGGAACAACTTTGCCCAATTTTTTGCCGATTTCTTTGTATTCTTTTACCAATTCTTTCAAGTCTTCGGTTGTCATATCTGTATCAGATGCATAACCTTTGGCTTTTTTCATAGCTTCAAGAGCGCCTTCATATTCATCAAGGTCTGCACCCAAAACTACATCAGAGAACATTTGGATAAAACGGCGGTAAGAATCATAAGCGAATCTTTCGTTGCCGGAAACTTTAGCCAAACCTTTTACGCTTTCATCGTTCAAACCAAGGTTCAAAACGGTGTCCATCATACCTGGCATAGAAATTCTAGCGCCGGAACGAACAGAGAACAACAGCGGATTTTCCGGATCAGCAAATTTTTTACCCATAATGGCTTCAACGCCGGCAACAGCTGTTTTAACTTGGTCTTTCAAGTCAGCAGGATATGTGTTGTTGTTTGCATAGTAATATGTGCAAACGTCTGTTGTAACGGTGAATCCAGGAGGAACAGGCAAGCCAACTTTGTTCATTTCTGCCAAGTTAGCACCTTTACCGCCCAGGAGATTACGCATGTTGGCATCGCCTTCTGCTTTGCCATTTCCAAATGTATATACCCATTTACTCATGGTTATTTAAGCTCCTATTAGCTATTTTGTTAAAACGAAGTCACAGCCCGCAAGCGAGCCATAACTAAAATTAAAAAACTTCAATTTGCCTAGAATGTATAACACAAAACGTCAGACTTCAAGCAAAATATTACATTTTAAGGCAAAAAAAATATGGACATAATTGCTTATTTTTACGCAAAAAATAAAAAGGCTGTCCAAACTGAGACAGCCTTTTTAATGCACTTTTTTATAGCCTTTATTTAGACAGGATATCCAGCAATTTTTTATTAGCTTCTTCTAGTGAACAGTTGCTGTAAACAGAAACTTCACTGGCCAAGCGGCTGACAGCCTGTTCATAGATTTGGCGTTCGCTGTAAGATTGTTCGGCAATATTTTCATTGCGGTATAAATCGCGGATAACTTCGGCAATGGCTACCGGATTGCCGGAATTGATTTTATTTTCATATTCCTGTGCACGGCGCGACCACATAATTTTACGGACTTTAGCTTTGCCTTTAAGGGTGGCAAAAGCTTCATTCATTGTTTTGTCATCAGAGATTTTACGCAGGCCGACATGCTGAATTTTGGAAGTCGGAATGCGCAGAGTCATTTTATCCTTGTCAAAATTTACCACCAGAAGCTCAAGCTCGGAACCGGCAATATTTTGTTTGGTCACGTCAGCAACTTTACCCACACCATGAGTTGGATAAACGACATATTCGCCGGCGTTAAAAGTTAGTGATGGTAATTTTTTAATACTCATGTTCACTCCAGAAAAATAAAATTTATCACGAAAACATTAGTGAATATATCACATTTTTCGGGTTAAATCCAGAGTAAAAATGCAAAATTTTGTAAATTTTTCACTATTTTTTAATTTTTGGAAATAATTTTGTCTGTCTGAGCGCTTCGGTCAAAGCCATGGCGGCGGAAACAGCCATATTGATTGAACGGGCTTCCGGCGACATCGGAATCAGCAGCTGCGCATCGGCTAGTTCATGTATTTCTTCCGGCACTCCGGCGCTTTCGCGCCCCATTAAAATTATATCGTTAGGCTTAAACTCGAAATCTAGAAACGAATCCGCGCCGTGCGTTGTCATCAGCACCAAGCGTCCGTATTCTTCCGGATGCTGTGCGCGGTATTCCATAAAATCCGCCCAGCTGTTGTGGCGGCGGCAATGTACAAGGTCTAAATAATCCATACCGGCGCGGCGCATAGCTTTTTCATTAAAAATGAATCCGCAAGGCTCAATAATATCCAACTCAAGATTAAGGCAGGCGCCCAATCGTAAAAGAGTTCCGGTGTTTTGCGGAATATCAGGTTGATATAAAGCTAAGCGCATGGTCGGTACTTTCTATAAATTAAGCTGATTTTTTAGCTGCTTCTTCAGCTTCTCTGGCTTTTTTAGCATTATATAAAGCCACAAAGTCTACCGGACTCAGCAGCATCGGAGGCAAACCGGCAGCCGACAGGCTGTTGGCGATAATGCTGCGGACAAACGGGAACAGCAGGCGCGGCATTTCAATATACAAAACCGGCTCTAAATGTTCTTCCGGAACATTTACGGAAACTACGGCAGCGTATGACAATTCAACGATGAATAATGTTTTGCCTTCAATATCGGCATTCATTTTAGCGGTTAAGGTAACATTGTAGTTGCCGTCTTCCATTTTTTTGCTGTTCATACCCATGTCTATGTTGACATTAGGATTTTTGTTCATTTCCTTAAAGATTTCAGGAGCCAAAGGAATTTCCAAAGACATATCTTTGATGTATTGGCTGTGAATCATAATTCCGGCAGGTTGTTGATTATTATTTTGAGTATTTTCCATTTTTTTCTCCATAAATTTCAGTTTATTAAGAGATAATACGAAAAAATCTAATCGTCAAATATTTATATTGATAAAAATTTTATTTGTTTTATATTATTAGAGTATGTTTTGAGAGGTTAAAAGAGATTTATGACTGATTTAATTTTTTTATTTGTGTTGGTAGCTTTTGTGGCAATGCGTCTTTACAGCGTTTTCGGCAAGGAAAGCGATGATAAAAGCGTACATGTTGTTTTGAAACCGGTAAATAAAAATGATGAAGCGGTTGTTGATAATGTGGTGCAGATTGTAAAAGCTAAAGAAGCTGTGGATAACGCTGCCGAAAAAGCTGAATCCGCAGAAGAATTTAATAAAGAAATGTTTTTGCAGGGCGCCGGAAAAGTTTTTGAATTGGTTTTACAGGCTTTCAGCAAAGGCGATTTGCAGCCGGTTAAAGATTTAATCAGTAAAAAAGTTTTTGAAGCATTTAATAATGCTTTGGCGGAACGTAAAGAAAATAATATGACATCGGAAGTAGATTTTATCTGTTTTGATAAGAAAGAAGTTAAAGACGTCAGATTTTTGAAAAACAGCATTAAAGTTGTGGTAGAATTTGTAAGCGAGCAGGTTAATCTGCTGCGCAACGCGCAGGGCGAAGTTGTGGAAGGCGATGAAAACTTTGTGCAGAAAATTACCGATGTTTGGACTTTTGAAAGAATGGTAAATGCAAAAAACAATAATTGGGTGCTGGTTTCCACTAAAAAAACAGCTTAATTTTGTTTTATCTTTGGCTTTGGTGTTGCTGCTGAACGGATGTTTTAGAGAGGAATCCGGTGTCCCGTCAGCAGAAGAAAGCAATGCTGTGTTAAAAAAGGTAAGCTTTTCGCAGCTGTCCGGCTGGAATCAAGATGATTTCGGCGAGGTTATTCCGGTTTTTGCCAAGAACTGCCAAAATGTTTTAAAAAATAAAAATACCTATTTATACAATTCGTCCATAAAAATCAAAACTGCGGATTATCGAAAAGCCTGCAAAAAATTTGCTGATGCCGGAATAAACAGCGGCGCACAGATGAAAAAATTTTTGGAAAGCGAATTTACGCCGTATGAAGTTTCGGCGGACGGCAATGCAACAGGCAAGTTTACTTCTTATTATGAAGCGACAATTCATGCTTCTTTTGAAAAAAGCGCTAAATACAGATTTCCGATTTACGGCAAGCCGAATGATTTGATTGAAATAAATTTGAAAGATTTTGACAGTTCGCTGCCGAATACCCGTTTAGTCGGCAGAGTGGAAGGCAGCAAGTTTATTCCATACTATAACCGCCGGCAAATTGAACAAAACGGCGTCAAAGCTCCGGTTTTGATGTGGGGCGATGATTTGGTGGATATTCATTTTATGCAGATTCAAGGTTCGGCGATTGCCATTATGGAAGACGGTTCGGAATTGAGAATCGGTTTTGCCGACAGCAATGGGCGCAAATTTAAAGGAATCGGCTCTATTTTGCTGCAAAAAGGCTTGATTAAGCCGAGTGAAGCTTCTATGACAAAAATCCGCGAGTGGCTGCGTAAAAATCCTCAGAAAGCAGCCGAAGTTATGGCGGAAAACGAACGTTTTATTTTTCAGCGGGTGGTAGACGCTGATGGTCCGGTCGGGGCTTACGGCTTATCTTTAACCGCCGGGCGCAGCATGGCGGTGGATAATCGTTTTATACCGCTGGGAGCAATGCTGTGGCTGGATACGGTAAATCCGGATAACGGCAAAATAGAAAAAGTTGTGTTTGCGCAAGATATCGGCAGCGCAATTAAGGGCGTGGTGCGCGGCGACTATTTTTGGGGGCACGGCGAAGAGGCTTTGGCTGAGGCCGGACGGATGAATTCTGCCGGTAAATATTACTTGCTGGCTCCTAAATATTCTGCTCCGAAGGCGAACTGATGACCCAGCAAAGCGAAGATGAAGAATTTTGGCTGGACGCGGTTAATGATATTAAAAAAACGGCGTCAAATCAGGTTGTATCTGTTGCTAAACCCCGTCCGATTGCGCCAAAAGAAAAAACGTATTATGCCATAAAGCAGGAATTTTCTACCTATTCCAAGTTTTTAGACGATTTTGAAAACGGCGGAATAGACAAGTCAACTCTGCGTAAATTCAAACGCGAAGAGTTTAGAGTTGAAGCGGTTTTGGATTTGCATGGACTGACAGAGGATGAGGCTTTTGCCAAAGTAGACAGCTTTATTCCGCAAAGTTACGCTTTAGGCCGGCGCTGTGTGATGATTATTACCGGCAAAGGAATACGCGTTCATCCCGATGAAGATATTTTTGCCGCTAAAGGCGTTTTGCGCAAGCAAGTGCCGCAATGGCTGAATATGGCGCGCCTCAGGGCAATGATTTTGATTTATAAGCATCCGTCAGAAAAAATGGGCGGGAGCGGAGCCTTGTATATTTTGCTGCGCCGCAATAAAGAAGTTTAGCGGGAGCGGCGCAAGGCTTTAATCATATATTGCTGCGCATTATTATATTCGGTTTCATACTCGTAATCGTGCATTTTCATATTTAATTTGCTGTCAAGCTGTTCGCAAAATTCCTGCTCCAGGTTATAAGTTACCATTTCCATCGGTATGGCTGTATAGGTATCGGCATGGTTTTGCAGATAGTCTAAACGGTGGCTGAACATCTCTTCAATTTCCGGAAATTCAGAATAATCAGAATTAGATTGAGCAATATGCGTGGTTTCATGAAAAGCCAAAGACAAGGCTTCTATACCGCTGTATGATTTTAATAAATCTTTGTTGATGTAAATATCATGAAAACCGGCGTAAGCATCGGTTTGCACCCATTCTGCAATCTTGGAATCCTTATGAGCCTGTTTATTTGTAATAAAATGAATGTTTGGCGGTGTTACGCCGTTCACTTCAGCGGTAATGCGACTGGTTTCTTTCAAAAGGCTGAATTGTTCAGTTTTAGGCAATAAGGCAAAATTCTCCAATTTCTTTCGAATATTCGGAAGAGCTGTTATTTGTTCGGTTATTTTATTAACTTTTTTATATTCTTGGCGCATAAAATCTTTGTTGATTTTAAGCTGAAGCAAAGCAATAAATTTGTTGCTGTTTTGCTCAATAAAGTCAAACTGGCGTTTATATTTTTTGTCAGAAGTAAAAATTCCTTGTGCAAAAGAAAATAAAATATCCAGCTTTTTACGGTTGTTTAAATTTGAAAGCAGTTTAGCGGTGGAACGGCGTATGATTTTGTAATTATGTTTTTTATTCATAGGGATATAGTTTATATCATGCGCCGACATATCATAAATCAAATCCGCCGAGCAGCGGCCGGCAATGTCGTTAAAATCATCAATAGTTAAGCCTTTGACTTTTACCCATATATCATTTTTGTTTTGGCCGCTGATACACTGATATTCTTTGAAGATATTTTTGATTTTTTGAACATGGCCGGGGCGATATACTTTAAACTTAATATTTTGCTGTGCGTAATCGTTTATATCAGGCACATTGTTCAAAATATCCGTATGGTGTTCCAACCATTTATATTCTTCTTTGCTTATCATAACTGCATACTAGCACTTTTTTGACTAAAAATAAACAAATAATATTGTCATTTAGCTAAAAATACGTTATACTGAAATTGTTTAATATAAGTATTATAGTTGAAATTATGTTTTGTAATTTTCGTTGTTTTCTTTTTTTGAGGAAATATCTATTTTACTTATGTTTATTGAGTTAATTTATTTTATTTACCCTTAATATTTTAGATTATGACGGAGATTTTAGAAATTAGGATGAGTGTTTCTGTTGCTACTGGTCGTATTATCAATAGAATAGATCCTATTGATAACTATGACAAAGTGTCACACATTCTAAGGAATGCAGTTGACTATGTATACGATGAGAGTAAGTCTTTAGCCGATAATGTTAAAGACTATTACACAAAACGAGGTTATCCTGCTTTTGAGAATGTCTGCACACGCTTTAATAATACTGTTGCAGATTGGCTCAAAAGAGACGGAAACCTTTGCGGAATAGATATAGGCAAGACAGCAGAAGCAATGGCTATTGTTGAAGACGTTCCAACAGAATTGGATGTTGAAGTTAAGTAGCTTATCATCTCTATAAAAAAATCCTTGGTGTATAACCAAGGATTTTTTTTGAATCTATTTATTTTTTATATCGATTACCACAATTTCTGATTTTGTACCGGTTTTGAATTTTATAGCCCAGTCGGAAATTCCGGAAGTTACGATAAAATCAGTCAAATTGCGGCGCTCGTAGCCATAGGTTTTGTCGTTGGCGCCCATCCATTCTCCGGCTTTATTCAGAGGCCAAAGCTGCCCGCCGTGAGTGTGTCCGGAAAGCACCAAGTCAACTTCTTCGGCGGCTTGGCTTTTGTAGTCATTCGGCTGATGGTCTAAAACGACAATGTATTTGCTTTTATCCAGATTTTTTACCAAAGTATCCATATTTTCACGTTTGCCGCCGCGGTAAAATTCCGATAAGTCTTTACGTCCGACAATGTAGTAATTATTGTCCAGAAGCACAGCTTCGTCCTGCAAAACTTTAACGCTGTTTTTTTGCAGTTCGTTAATTAAATCCGTGCCGGTATAGCCGCGCCTTTCCGGACTGTAATAGCCCTTATCGTGGTTGCCGAAAGCAAAATAAACGCCGTAAGTTGTTTTTAGCTTGCTTAAAGCTTGAGCGGCTTTTTTCATATCTTCAAGCATTGTATCATCATCTACAAAGTCGCCGACAATAACTACGGCGTCCGGATTAAGAGTTTGCATATATTCCACATATTTGGCAAAACCATCTCCGTCAAAAGTTGTGCCGATGTGCGAATCCGCAAATTGCACAATACGCAGAGGTTTATCTGTCTTGTCTGTTTCCAGAGTGTAATAAGTTGTCCAGACATGGTGGTCAAGAAACCAGCCTGTTCCCAAAGCTGCTATAGTCAAAAACAAAGCAGCGGCTCCGGCGTAGTAGTGCTGGAAAGGCTGCGGCTGATAATGTTCGATAATCCCGAAAACAAGGTCGCTGAGCAGCCAAAAAATCATTAAATGCAGCAGTACTATAACCGCGTTCATTAAATTCAGGCTTAGGCAAAGAATGCCGAAACCCGCTAAAACAGCAATCAGGCTGATAAAATAAAGCAATTTTGTGTTATCGCCGGCCATTTTCAGCAGAAACGCAAATTTTGCCACACGGCTGGTTAAATAGGCCAAGCCGGCAAGGGTTGAAAAAATCAAAATAACAAAAAGTATAATCCACATACGCATTTTATATAATATCCTTTCTTTGTTATAAATAATAATTCTTAGAGCCTACTCTAGGTCAAGCATTTTTTTAAACAGTTTTTTTGTCAAAAAATATTGCAAAAATGAAAGAAATATGTTAAAAATATAATCGTATTTTAATTTTGATGTTAATTTTTTTGTTTCACTAAATCTTATTTATTATGGATTTACAGACTAAAAAGGAAAGAATATCCTTAGTTAAAACAGCTTTGGAGAAGATTTTCCGCAAAGTAGACAATGTAGGAGCTGTTTTCTTTGTCAGCGGAAGTACAGGCTGTGTTTTGCGCGATGTGGTTTTCAGCCGTTCACAGTCTATCGGTTTGGAGTTTGAGGTTTTGACATTGGATAAGAATCCTTATTTTGTCGGAACTAAAGAACATGCCGCTGCATTGTTTAATGCTTTCGGCGGAAGTTATTCTCCATCGGAATATTGCCATAGCTTGACACATCACATGAATTTGTGGACTTGGTCAGCTCCTTTGGATAAGGATGGATTATCTTTGGAAGAAGCGGAAATAGCTTTGTTCTGAAAATTTTTCAAACGCTCGGTTCAATTATGAATCGGGTGTTTTTTTGTTGAAATATATTAAATAAAGCCGTATAATAAAATCTACAAAAAAATTATTTACATATATCTATGAAGAAGAATATCTTTATATTCCGCCATGGTCAGACTGATAAAAATCTGGCTCAAAAATGGCAAGGTTCAGGCTGTGATGATGCTTTGAATGAAACAGGTAAACAACAAGCGAAAACTTTAGCTTTTAAAGTTAAAAACCTTGGTTTGCAAAAAATCTATTGCTCATCATTGACACGCGCTAAACAAACAGCAGAGTTTATTGCTAAAAACAGCAATCTGCCTTTGAATGTTATGCCTAATTTGCGTGAAGTTTATTTTGGAGCGGCCGAAGGTTTGACTTTTGATGAGGTTAGAAAAACTTATGGTCAAGAGTTTGAACAGCAGCTTTTGAATCCTAATCAGCAAACTTGGTATTGGCATTTTCCTAAAGGAGAATGTAAACATGATGCTTTTTGCCGTGTAGATTCCTGTCTGCGCCAAATTGCCGCAGCTCCGGAAAATACGGTTGGCGTGGTTTGTCATGCCGGTGTTATCAGTGCTTTGCAATGCGGTTATAAGTTGAAAAATGTCAGCTTTGATAATTGCGCAGTTTTGCATTTGCAGTATGATACGGAAAGCGGAAATTTTGAAAAGATTGATTAAAGAAAAAAGCCGTTCTTATTTGATAAGAGCGGCTTTAACTTTGTGTATGGTTGATTTATTAGGCGTTTTTGCCAAATTCATAGGCTTGCAGCATTGCTTCTTGATTGTGTTCAATTTCGCCTTTCTGCCATGCTCCTAAGCCGTAAACAATACCTTTTTCATGGGCATTGTCCAAGCAGTCTGCGGTAAAACCGCGGAAGCCTTCAATAACTTTACCCATGTGTTTCTGCATTGTATCGGCAGCGGTAATGATAAAGTAAAAATCTTTGTCAGAGATTTTAGTATATTGCGGAACCGTGCGGTCTATAAATGTTTTCATTTGTCCGTTCATGGCATAAAAATATACCGGAGAAGCCAAAACGATTACGTCTGCTTCAACCATTTTTTGCAAAATTTCAGCCATATCGTCTTTTTGCACGCATTTGCCGGTAGCGTTGCAAACCCCGCATCCCAAACAGTAGTTTATTTTTTTGGTACCGAGATTTATTTTTTCTACTTCATGTCCGGCTTCCAAGGCGCCGCGCTTAAATTCATCGCACAGAATATCTGAATTGCCGTGTATCCGCGGACTTCCGGAAATAATCAAAATTTTTTTACTCATATCTTTATCCTCCTTATATTTAGTTATTTAATCCTTAGAGTGTACTCAAGGTCAAGAGTTTTTTTTATAAAATTTTTTAGCTTATTTGTAGGTAGTCTGAGTAAATATATTAAGTAGCGGCGAATCGGTTATGGTTAATTTGATTTATGATGCACTTGATAATGGTTGTAGATTTGGTTTTAAAAAACGAAATTAACATCGGATGAATAAAAATTTCAGTACAGTTTTATCTCATGCAGAGTTGCGGTAAAATCTTCTTTTTGCGGCGAGCATATATAAGCGCCGACTTTGACATCGTCAACTTCATGCACCAGATAAAACTTGCGCAGCTGAATGTAGTCTGTGCCGTCCAAAGAATAACTGGCAATATAGCAGCCTTTGTATTTTTTCAGGCGGTACCAGACTCGTTTTACGCCGGCCGGCAGCGGAATGGTTGCCAAATCCGAATAGCCGTCAACGGTTAAAGACGTGGCAAGCAGCGGAGCATCTTCTTTTTCATACATAATGGAACATTTGAACCAGTTATTGACATCGGTGCGCAGCATAATTCCGCACTGGTTAAACAGTCCGGCATCGCTGAATTCCCAGTTCAAATCACAGCAAAAATCGCCTAAAACATAGCTAAAGAAAAAATGACCGTCATCTTTGCGGAAATCGTAACGGGCGCAGCACCAAAAATCCGTGCGGTATTTGGCGATAACGTTCATGCCTTTTTCATCAAAGCGGACATTTGCCGGTTCATTCATCCAATCAAACTGTTTCAGGCTTTCTAAAAGCATTAAAAGCTCCTAACTGCGTAATTTTCCATTTTTTCGGCGGCTTCAGCTAAGTTATCGGATTTTACTTTTGGTAAAACAATTTGCAAATTGACTATTTCATCGCCTTGTCCGGTTTTAGATTTTATGCCTAAGCCTTTCAGACGCAGTTTTTCGCCGCTGGAAGAAAAGGCCGGAACAGTTACCGCAACTTTGCCGTTGATGGTAGGAACGGTGATTTTAGCGCCGCTGATAGCCTCTTTTACCGAAATCGGCAAATCTAATAAAATATTTAAGCCGTCTGCTTTAAAATACGGATGTTCATTGACATTTACGGTTATTAAAACATCGCCGTTTTCGCCGCCGTTCAAGCCGACATTGCCAAGGCCTTTCAGGCGCATGGTCTGGCCGCTTTGCATACCGGCCGGAATTTTTACGTTTATGTTTTTGCCGTTTAAGCTTATTTGCTTTTCAACACCTTTGGCCGCGTCCAAAAAGTCAACTCTCATATTATAAGCGACATCCTGCCCGCGCTGAGGCGCCGTGCGCTGTCTGAAACCGCCTTGAGCACCGCCGAACTGTGAAAAAATATCGTCTCCGAAAATGGATGAAAAATCAAAACCGCCCTGTGTTCCGCCGTTAAAGCTTCGGCTTGAAAATCCGCTGAACGGGTTGCCGCCATAGCTTTGATAGCCTCTGAAACCGCCTTGAGCTCCGCCGAATCCGGCTCCGAAACCGGTAGGCTTTCCTTCTTCATCTATTTCATTATTGTCGTATTTTTTACGTTTTTCGGCATTGCCGATAATATCATAGGCATTTGAAACTTCTTTAAATTTATCAGCCGCGGTTTTATCATCTTTATTCAAATCCGGATGATATTTGCGCGCTAATTTACGGTAAGCCGACTTGATTTCAGCTTCAGAAGCTGTTTTGCCAACACCTAAAACATCATATAAATTTCTGCTCATATTTTATTATTCTCCCTAAGATTTTATATAGGGATAAAACTATTCTGCTGCAAGGTCGACGCAGTCAAAAGTTGCTCTTCTCTTATGGTTTTTATACATATAAATGTCGCGCAGATAAGCTTTTTTGCCGTTAGTTGTTTCAAAACAATATCTTGAAGCCAAGGTGGCAACATCGTCAATACGCACATCCACATATTCATAAACAACATAATCATCGCCCATCGCTTTGGTGGCAATGTTACGGTAAAAACGCTCAGCATCCGAAGAATAGACCGGAACAGGTTCTTCATCGGTTACCGGTTTGGCGCGGCAAGAAACACAAATTGCAGCCAGCAGGCACAGCATCAGTATTTTTTTCATATTTCCTCACTTTACGGATATTTACACCGTCTAATTAAGGAAATTATAAGCTAAAGATATTAAGTAAGTGTTAATCCGTCAGTATATTATAAAGCTTCTCGCCTGTTTCGTTTAAGATATTGACAATCTGTTCATTTTTTTGATTGCGCCGTTTGTCATTGCTTAATTTTGCAAAAGCTTTATCCATTTTTTTGTTATAGGTTTTATTATTTTCCACTTTATCAAAGCTTTTTGCTAATTTTTCATCGCCCATCTTGAAACTTGAAACTTCATGCACGACCAGCAGATTTCTGGCAACTTTGTCGTCACTTGAATTCAGCAGAATATTACGGCTGTATTTGATAATCGGAGTGTTCATCATGGCTTCGGCTTCGGCGCTTCTTTGGCTGTTGATTTGCGCCTGGGCAGAAACCGCCAAACCTAAAATTAAACCGGCTAAAAAATAAAATATTTTCATTTTCTGTCTCCCTGAAAAAAAACTTGCTATCTTTCTGATATAGCATATAGTAAATAAAATTCAAAAATATTTTGCGGATATAAATATGAAAAAAATTCTTTGGGCTTTATTTGATAACCGCCGCGGCAGCGTCGGACAGGCACAAGGCGTGATTGACGCTTTGCCGGAACATATTGAGGTTATTGAAAAAAAATTGGTTTATAATAAATTTTCGGGTTTGCCGAACTGGCTGCGCGGACGTACTCTTGTGGGGCTGGATGAAGCAAGTAAAAAAGAAATTTCGGCACCGTGGCCGGATTATGTTTTATCCATAAGCCGCCGTACGGCTCCGGTTGCCCGCTATATTAAAAAGCAGAATCCGCAGACTAAGCTGATACAGCTTATGCACCCGGGGCACACCGGTCTGAAAGAATTTGATTTGGTTATTGTACCGGAACATGATAAAAATAAAGAAGCTGCGGACAATATACATTATATTGTCGGCTGCCCGCATCGGGTTACACCGCAGTATTTGGCAGAGGCAAAAAATAAATGGGCTGAAAAATTTGCCAATCTGCCTAAACCGATAACCGCTTTGATTATCGGCGGCGCTATTAAAGGCAAGGCTTTTTCTGATGACAATGCCTTGGCTTTGGGGCAGGCTGTGAAAAAATTCAAGCAAAAAACAGGAGGATCTTTGCTTATTACCACGTCGCGGCGTACCGGAGCCGAACCGGAAAAAATAATTATGGAGCAGCTGAAAGATATTCCGCAGTTTGCTTATTTGTGGGGCGATACCTCGGAGAATCCTTACAGCGGTTTTTTGGCTTGCGCCGATAATATTATCGTAACAGGAGATTCTGTTTCCATGTGCTGCGAAGCGACAGGCACCGGCAAACCGATTTATTTATTTACCGGCGAAAATTGGCTGACGCCGAAACATCTGCGGTTTGTACAGTCTTTGTGCGATACCGGCTGTGCGGTTATGCTGGATTCTGAGCAGGCTGCGGATTTTAAGCCGAAAAAGAGCCTGAATGCGGCGGCAGAAGCGGCGGAGCTTATTGCTAAACTTTAGTTTTTATCAAAATTTATACGCGGATCTACCCAAGAATAGGTTAAATCGCTTACCAATTTCAGAACCAGTCCGAGCAGTCCGAAGACATATAATGTGCCGAAAACTACCGGATAGTCGCGGGTTGTAATGGCCTCATAGCCAAGCAGTCCCAAGCCGTTCAGCGAAAAAATCACTTCAATCAAAAGCGAGCCGGTAAAAAGCATTTTAATAAGCAGCGCCGGAAAACCGGCAATAATAATCAGCATGGCATTGCGGAAAACATGGCCGTATAAAATCCGATTTTCGGAAGCTCCTTTAGCGCGGGCAGTCAAAACGTACTGTTTGTTAATTTCATCCAAGAATGAGTTTTTTGTAAGCATGGTTAAACTTGCGAATCCGCCGATTACCATAGTCAAAACCGGCAAGGCAATATGCCAGAAATAGTCGGTAATTTTATGGAATAAGTCCAAGGTATTCCAGTTTTCGGAAGTTAGGCCGCGGAGCGGAAACCATTGCCAGTATATTCCGCCGGCAAAAAAGACAATAAAAAACACCGCCAGCAAAAATACCGGCATGGCCGAGCCGACAATGACTAAAAATGAAGTGGCGGTGTCGAATTTTGAGCCATCGTAGCGGGCTTTTTTGATGCCTAAAGGAATGGCGATTAAATAAATAATCAGCGTAGACCACAATCCGAGCGAAACCGAAACCGGCAGGCGTTCTTTTATCAGCTCTATAATGGTTTTATCGCGGTAGTAGCTTTTGCCGAAATCAAAGCATAAATAGTCTTTGAGCATTTTTCCGTAGCGGTAGTACCAAGGTTTATCAAAGCCGAATTGTTTTTTTAGGGCATTAACTAAGTCTTCCGGTACGCCTTGAGCGCCGGTATATTGCGAATCGCTTGATTTTTGCAGTGTTTCTCCGCTCGAAGTAAAGCTTGACTTGGCATCGGTGTTCATACCGCGGTATTGCGCCAGCACATAATCAACCGGTCCGCCCGGAGCAAGCTGTATAATGGCAAAGTTTACGGTAATAATACCCAACAGCGTAAACGGAATAAGCAGCAGTCGTTTCAAAATATAGGTACGCATTATTCCTCCTTCAGCCACCATAAATAAGGCTGAAATCCGATTTTAAAGTCGGCAGCCGGCTGCCCGAATTTGTTTTTATAGGCAATGCGGTCGTATGGCGAATACCATTGAAAAATCATATAGTTTTCACTGAGCAGCACTCGGTCCAAAGCCTTGACATAAGCAACATAGTCTTCTTTTTGCTGGGCGGCGACCAGTCCTTTAATCAGTTCGTCAACCACCGGATTTTTGATGCCGATAATATTGTTGCTGCCGGTAATGTCCGCGGAGGCGCTGCCCCAATATTCGCGCTGTTCGTTACCCGGAAGTTGGCTGACCGGATAAGAGATGATTGCCATGTCAAAGTCAAAATTATCCAGCCGGTTTTTGAAAATATTGACTTCTAAATTGCGGAATACGGCTTTAATGCCGATTTTACGCAGGTTTTCTATAAACGGCAGCATTACTTTGGTAAAGGTGGAGCCGTTGGCGGTATTGCTTAATACTTCAAACTCCAGCGGTTCTCCGGTGCTGAGATTTGTCATTTTACCGTCAACAAAATCATAACCGGCTTCTTTCAATAAGGCCGCGGCTTTTTTAAGATTTTCACGCGGATTATTGATATCGCTGTAAATTGTCGGCTGATAAGATTGAGTAAATATTTCCGGTTGAAGCTGGTCTTTGTAACGCAGCAGAATGTCTTTTTCTTTGCCTTCTGGCAATCCGGAGGCTTCCATGCCGGTGTTGGTAAAATAGCTGAACAGTCGGCGGTATTGCCCGTAAAACAATTTAGCATTTGCCCATTCAAAATTAAAAGCTAAATCAATAGCTTGGCGGACTCGACGGTCGGCGAACTTACTGCGCCGCAGATTAAAGGCAAAGTTTTGCAAAGTGGCCGGATTATGGTGTTCAAGCAGTTCTTTTTTTATTTTTCCGGATTTTATCAAATCATTATCATAACCGGTCATCCAAATTTTGGCAATGTATTCGCTGCGGGCGTCAATATCGCCGGAAAACAGAGCCTGCAGAGTTACGGTGGTGTCTTGGTAATAGTCGTAACGGATGGTGTCAAAGTTGAAATAGCCTTGCCGTACAGCTAAATTTTTGCCCCAATAGTTCGGATTTTTTTTCAGCTCTACAAATTTGTTTACCTGAAAGTCAGCAACTTTGTAAGGGCCGCTGCCCAACGGAACTTCTAAGCTTGGTTTAGCAAAATCTTTGCCTTGCCAGTCTTTGGCTGAAAAAATGCTGAATTGCGAGAGAATCAGCGGCAATTCTTTATTTTCCGCTTCAGGCTTTACATAAAAACGGACTTCCTGCTTGCTTATTTTTTTCACTCTGTCAACATCGGCGTAATACATTTTATAAATCGGTGCGCCTTGTTCGGTTATGGCGTTAAAGCTGAATACTACATCATCTGCGGTAACCGGCGAGCCGTCAGCAAATTTGGCTTTAGGATTTAAAATAAAGCCTACGTATGATTTATCTTCCGGCAAATCAAATTTTTCTGCCAGCAGCGGATAAACCGTAAACGGGTCATCAGTCGGCGAAAAGCCGAGAGTTTCAAAAGAAAGAGCATTAACAAAAGTTGCGGCAACGCCTTTAAATATATAAGGATTGAAGTTATCAAAAGTTCCATAGGCCGGCAGAACGAGTTTGCCGCCTTGCGGAGCCGCCGCGTTTACATAGTCAAAATGTTTGAAGCCGCTTTTATATTTTGATTCTCCGTATAAAGCTATCCGGTCAGAAACAACAGCGTTTGCAGCGCTGAGCTGTATAAATAAGCCCAAAATTGAGGCTAAACTAGCGATAATTGTCTTCATCTGTCCAGCCGCCAAACGGATATGCCAGGTTTTCCTCTTTTTCAGCTTTTTGCGGAGCTGCAGCTAACGGTTTGTCGGCAGTTAAATCTGACTGCTGATTTTCATTTTTATCAGCAGTTAAACCGGAAGAAAACGCTGAAAAAGAACTGTTGCTGCTGCGCAGGCTGTCAAGAGTGTTGCGGGCGCTGCCGAAAGTTGGAGCAGTGCGGTCGGCAGCATCATTTTTTTCTATATTGAAAGAAGGCGCCGTTTCCGGTGCAGACAGGCTTGGTTCTTTAGGCAGGCTGTCAGCTGCGCTCAGCGAAGGCGTGCTGTCTTGAAAAACCGGAGCTGCATTTTCGGCTTTCAAAGCGTTTTCATCTTGAAAACTGTTGTGCAGAGCCTTAAAGAACGGATCTTGCTCGTGCTCTTCTTCATCAAATTCTTTTTCTTTGCGGCTGAATGGGTTTAAGCGGGAAAACAGAGAGCGTTTCGGAGCCGGAATAGCCGTATCTTCTTCGTCATTTTTATCAACATTTATGATGGTTTCAGAGGCTTTAGGCTCTTCCATGGTGGCAATTTTCAAAACCGAAGAATAATCGCGGTCAGAAACTGATTGCGGTGCTCTGTCTGCCGGATTGGCCGCCAAATTGCTGATTCCTTCGCTCAGAGGCGCAATAATAGAATATACTTTTCCGAACACGCCGGTTTCTATAATCCGTAAAAAGATTTTATCGCGGTCATGTTTTTCCAGCAGCTGCAGCAGGTTTTGGTAACGAGAGCAAAATTCCAGCATGGTTCCGCGAAAAACTTTGTCGCGGTTTACCTTTTCGGCCACCCAGGCGTTAAATGTGCTTTGGCTTTTGCTGGCGTCTAAAATGGCCTTGCCCAAAACCCAGCGCTCGCCGCGTTTTACGCGCTGCCACAGTTGTTCCAGCTGAGCGGATGAAGCAATATTGCAGCGTTGGATAATTTCGCTCAAAGCTTCATTCATGTCCGAAACAAACAGGTCAAACTTATTTATTACGAATCCGTCTTTAATTTCATGCTCGGCATCCAGCATAACCCGCACTACAAGGTCGGTGTAATCCTGATTTTTTTGCAGCTGGTTTAAGAGTTCGCTTTGTTTTACATTCATTCCGCGGTTGGTAATAAATTGGTTGATGAAACCGAATATCATCCAAATAATCAGCACCGGCAAAAAAACAACCGAGAGCATTAAGAGCATTTGTTCCGGACTTTGTTCCCACAAACGTGAATCCGCCAATTTTGAACTAACAAACATAAAAGCATATATCAGCCAGCTGGCCGATGCAAAAACGGTTAGAAAAAAACAAAACAACAACATCGTTAATACCCTCTAAAAACAAGATATTTCCAATTATAACGGCATATATCTTAATAGCAAACTTTTTTGTGAAAAAGTCAACAGTCATTAACAACATAAAAAAAAGACTAAACATTTTCAAAAAATGTGCTAAACTCCCTGCAGTTATTTTAATCGTTAAGGAATAAAAAGCATGAGCGATAATGAAACAGTCATTTTGGATTTTGAAAAAACAATCGTTGATATTGAAGAAAAAATTCAGCACTTGAAAACGATTGCCAAAGATGAGGATTTAGACATTACCAAAGAAATCAAGCGCTTGGAAAAGCACTTGCAGACCCACATGGCAAATGTTTATAAACATTTATCGCCGTGGCAGAAAGCTCAGATTGCCCGCCATCCGAATCGTCCGCATTGCTTGGACTATATCAAAGCCTTAATCAGCGATTTTACGCTGCTGTGCGGCGACCGCTGTTTCGGCGATGATCCGGCAATGGTCGGCGGTATCGGTAAATTCGGCGATATTCCGGTTGTGGTAATCGGGCAGGAAAAAGGCAACGATTTGGATTCACGTATCAAATATAACTTTGGTATGGCCAAGCCGGAAGGCTATCGCAAAGCACAGCGTCTGATGGATATGGCCGAAAAATTCAAGCTGCCGGTTTTGGCTTTTGTGGATACTGCCGGCGCCTATCCGGGAGTGGATGCCGAAGCCAGAGGGCAGGCTCAGGCTATTGCTGCGTCTATTGAAAAGTGCCTGCGCATAAAAACGCCGATTATCGCCACAGTTATCGGCGAAGGCGGCTCCGGCGGGGCTATCGCTATCGCGGTTGCCGATAAAGTCATTATGCTTGAACATTCTATTTATTCGGTAATTTCTCCGGAAGGCTGCGCTTCTATTTTGTGGCGTTCGGCTGATAAAACCAAAGAGGCTACCGAAGCTTTGCATTTGACGGCGCAGGATTTGAAGCAGCTGGGCATTATTGATGAAATAGTTGCCGAACCTTTGGGCGGCGCGCACCGCGATGCGGCAAAAACTTTTGAAAATCTGCGGGTTGTGCTGGAAAAAGACTTGAAAGAGCTTTGTGCGCAGGATTATGCAAAGCTGAAACAGCTGCGTACCGAAAAGTTTTTGAAAATCGGCGAACAGTTTGTAAATCAACAGAAATCAGCCTAAAAAAAGCGCTTGACTTTTATAAATATACAGAACTAAAATAGAACAAATTTTAGGAGAAATGCTTATGCTTACTGAAAAGCAGTATAATCTTTTAATGTATATAAATAAAGTCAACCGCGAAACCGGTCAATGTCCGTCTTTTGATGAAATGAAGGACGCTATCGGGCTAAAATCAAAATCCGGTATTCATGCGCTTATCAATTCGCTGGAAGAGCGTAATTTCATCCGCAAGCTGCCGCATAAAGCCCGCGCGCTGGAGGTTATCCGCCTGCCGCGCTTTAAGCCGCAGGCCATTATTGATGAAGAAAAGAAGCGCGAGCAGGCTTTGCATAACAGTTCGGTGCAAATTCCGCTGTATGGCAAAATTGCCGCCGGTATGCCGATTGAAGCGCTGGCGGATGAATCTGAAACGGTGGCAGTGCCGTTTGATATGGTGTCGCTCGGCAAGTATTATGCACTGACGATTGAAGGAAATTCGATGGTAGAAGCCGGAATTATGGACGGCGACACAGCCATAATCCGCAGGCAGGAGCAGGCGGATAACGGCAAAATTGTCGTGGCGCTCATAGATAACAGCGAAGCAACGCTTAAGGTATTGAAAAAAGAGGGCAATATCATTCATCTTCTGCCATGCAATAAGGAATATATGCCGCAAACTTATACTTCCGATCGGGTAAAAATTCAGGGCGTGCTGTCGGGAATTATCCGAAAATATTAAAATAGAGAAAGGAAATTATTATGTCTGACAAAAAATCGTGTTTTGAGCCTGTTTTGAAATTGCTGTATTTTTGTCTGCCGCTGTTTTGTTTGATTTTCGGCTTATATTTTGCTTATTTTCATATTTTTTTCAATAACAACATTTTAAAAACAAAAAACGATATAGCGCAGATTGTCAGCAATATGTCCGAAACATTTAAAGGCAGATATCCGTCGTTGGATGCAAATATTTTGGTGGTGCAAAATATTCTTCCGTACGATTTTCCGATTAGAAAAACAGTAAACAGCTATGATGTTTCAAACCGTTTCGGCGGAAAAATTTTCTTTTATAACGCTTATAACACTTTGTCCGAACGGGTAGATAATCCGGATAATTTAGGCGCATATATTATATTGTTTACACGTTTAACCAAAAAAGAATGCAAAAAACTGGCGCAGACGGATTGGCGGCGCAGCTTTCCGAATTTTTTAGGGCTTGAAGCTTCTTATTTGTCGGCGCAAAAGACTTTTAACGGGGTTTATAATCTACGTAATTATCTGCTGTTTGATAACCTTAATGAGCAGTATAAAAGCCGTGATGAAGGATTGATAACCCGCCGGCATTTGAATCGCCGAGAAACGAAAGAAGCATGTGGCTGTTTGCTGAATACATGCACCGTGGCGCTGAAATTTAAATAAGCTCTTTTTGCCAAAGCGCAAATTTTTGCTCTGATGAAAGCCGGGCATTGGCCGGACTGGTTGAGGGCAAAACCGCATATTTGTATTTTTCCAGCAGCGGCCGATGATATTTTTTGAAAAAAGCAAAGGATTTTTGCCCGTTAAACAGCAGCTTTTCAATGTTTGGAAATTCGGCCAGCAGGCTTTCAAAGTCATTCGGTTCGGCGTTTTTTATATCGCTGTCCAAACTGCCAAGGCGTTCGCAGGCTTTTAGGTTATCCCATAAACCGATACGCAGTTTTTGCAGCAGTTTGATTTTTTCGGCGTAATTTGATGTTTCGGCTTTAGCCAGCTTAAAGATAATTGTCCAAAAAGCATTATGTTTAAAAGCATAATATTCTGCCGCAGACAGCGAAGCCTCGCCGGGCATGGTGCCGATTACCAAAAATTTGGTATTTTTATCGACCAGCGGCGCAAAACAGTGCAGTTTTTCAGACATTTTAATACTTTAAGGCAATACCGCTGATTACCGCATAGCCGCGGTTGTTGTTTGAAGAGTGGCGTTCGGTGCCTTTGGAGTTAATATAGCCGTTAATCAGGAACAATTCCAGATATTTATTAACTTCAAAGCTGTTCGCCTGCACATATAAATCATCGCGGTTACGGGTGTTTTTGGCTTCAGTATGCAAATAAGCAAAATTGACTTTCAAGCGGTCAAAGAATTTGTAGCCGATACTGAAATCCCAAGACTGACCTTCGCGGTAATTGTCAAACAGCGCCGGCAGATACGGATTGTCCGACACCGTGGTAATCGGGTTTTTATTGCCATCGATGTAGGCTTTTTTGTAGGAAGTGGAAACATTAAAGTTATCAACAATCCAGCGCACGCCGAAAGCCCATTCTTTATCAGTGCCGTTAAATTCGCCGTAAGCGGCGGAAGTATAGATATCGCCCAAACCGACAGCCCATTTATTTTGCATGGCGGCGGTGTAGCCGTCTTCATTTTTTTCATAGTCCGTATAGCGGCTGACCATACCGCGGCGGCTGGCATTTTCCGGCGTATAACTAAAGCCGAACTTAGTGTTGCCAATCATCGGGGTAAAATAAACAAATTTCAGAGCGCGGCCGTCATCAAGAATGGTGGTAGACTTTGGGGTGGCAAATTTAGTCTTTTTCAAGCCGTTTACCCAGTTGGCGCTGGTTAAAAAGTTCGGCAGATTGCTGTCTTGAATGCCAATCCAGCTGATATCCTGTGCGCCTTGATGCAGCTGCTGTGCCGCGTTGTAGGAATAACCGACCGTAAATTTACCGTAAGCCGGATTTTCGGCCAACGCATACGGATAAAAGCGCCAGTCGCCGTCATTATAATCTTTATCGTGCTGGCGGAAAGCCAAAGTATAGTCGGCATGAGCGCCCAAGCGGGTTTTGTCGGCAAAGCTATAGGCACCCTCAAAACGTCCGTCTTGGCGGTAAACTAAGCGGTTCGGCATATTGTCATAGTTGTTTTGGCGGCGGGTTTGCATAACCCCGTAATATACGCCGGCCAAACCGGATTGACTGAAATCAAAACCTTCAGCCTGCACAGCGCAAGGCAAAACAGCGATTGAACATAAAATGCAGCTAAATTTTTTCATTACAGTCCTCCGATTTGTTAAAATATGCCAGACTATAGCATACTATTTAGCTGAATAAAACCGGAAAAACTTAAATATTAACGCTATTTTTTGAAGCCAATTTGGATTACATAGTGATATTTGTTTTCATCTTTATCATTATAAAAATAGCAAAGTTCATTTATATCATTAACGGTTAAGTTATTTAGGCATTTAGCGTTTTTTATGCAATAATGGTTGCCGTAAATTCTGTAATAGGGAATACCGCTGCCGGCCATAGGTTGACGATACATCATATATATATCATTTTTAAAACTTAAAGCAGTTTCAGCCAAAGCCTGGCAAACAAGAGAGCTGTTTTTATTATTATGAAAACTGTAGAGAATGCCAAAGCCGTTATTAGAATAATAGAATCTTATATTATGACCGTATTTATCTCGCATATTTACCCATTGTATTCCATGTACAACTGTAAATTCTTTAGGTAGCATATCCATTGCTTCCATTAGTTCCGGATAATTTATCGCTGTTCCGTCTTCTTTGTAGGGCAGTTCATCTTTTATATGTAAAAAATTAGATAAAAATTCTATTAAAGCATTACGTTGTTTGTTAATGGCATACATTTGCATAGCCTTAGAGTAACCGGCGATGCCTGCAACAGACAATACTCCGATTATCGCTAAAACGCCGAGCATTTCTATCATTGACCGGCCATATTGCAACACACTCTTATTGTCATCCTTGGCTTTGAGCGCCAGCTCATTCGCCGAGGATCCAGGATGGTACATCCGATTCAGTAATTTAAGGAATGGGAAAAACATAAACAAGCGTCCACAGCACCCGTCATTGCCGGACGCGTTCCGGCAATCTTGGCTGAACCGGTACTTATGCAATAATAAGGCAAATTTATTGACTTGGTTAGTCACCCGCTGTACTAAGATTACCGGAATAAATCCGGTAATGACGGTAAAAAAGCTAGAGACAATACTGTTTGCTGCATTTAAAAATATTGCCATTATATTCCTGGATTCTCCGGACAGTTCACTTCGTTCACGCCGAAGAATGACGCTGAGAGTGGTGGCGAACAAATGCAAGTATATATCGACTGTTTGTTCTCTAGTACCCCTCACTCGGAGCGGAGCTCCGACCTCTCCCGCACGGGGTGAGGTTTTAATTTTATTTCTCAAATTTTTTATCATTACAACTTCCTTTCATTTTGAAATTACAACAAAAAAGCCGTCTTTAAGAAGGACGACTGGAAGTTGAGAACTATTATTCATGATTATAGTGTAGCATATTAGCTAGCAATAGCATATTTTGCTACCTTCCAGTCATTTGACCAGAAGGTATTTAACGTCTGCTAGACGCATGAATAAGAGGTTCTCACACCTCAGATAAACTATCGCTTATCCAATTTCAGATTAAAGGAACAGACATTAAAAGTAAAGAACTTTATATATGAAAAAATCCTTAGTTTAGTAAAAGTCTAAGGATTTTTGAAGTAATTTATTTTATTAGCTCCAAGGGATATTATTAACACAGCGGTTGGGATTTTTATCGCAATATTCCTGATTGTTGTTATATTCATACAAATGCTGGCGTTCTTTGCTGATATTGCCGGCAACAAAGCCGCTGCATGAAGCTAAAGAAAAGAGTAGCAGATAACAGATAATTTTTTTCATGACAGCTCCTAAATAATGGATTTTAAGCTTAAAAAGCCTAAGCATACAATAATGGCTTTAGCGCAGACAGTCCAGAATTTTGCACCTTCATAGGCATCGCCGCATTTCCATAAGCCGCGTATCAATATAATAAAATAGCAGATAAACAGCGAGCAAACTAACAAGTGCGGAGCAAAAGCCGATAAGCGTCCGGAACTTCCTGTCATCAAATTCGGAATATTGCTCAGAATATATAACAAAATGCTGCGGGGGCAGACTCTGCCGCGGCAAATTATACGCAAAGCCCCGCTGTGCGTGATGTGAGTTGCGATTGTAAAAAACAGCATTCCCATTAAGCCGAACAGCCAAAAAGTTATTTTAAGCGAATATTCTCCGGCTCCCAGTTTTTTCAGCATAGTCCACATATTTTATTCCTTAAAAGTGCGTTACTAATTCAATATAAGGTTTAACTCCTAATTTTAGTTTAAAATCGGCGATATATTGTGATAATTCACTCCAATTATTCCATTTTTCCACATAATTTTTGGCGTAGTCCGGAGATTTTGATAATTGTACATCTATAATGTCTTCCAGCATTTGGCGGCAGACAACCGGCATTTGTTCAAAATCTATATGCAGAAGCTTATTTTCATCAAAATAAATAGCTTTATGGGCAGTCAGGTAGTTATATTCAATTAAATCTGCCACGCGGTGAGCTTCGCCGCTGGCCGGATAAGCCGTCATCAGATGGCGCTTAACCACCCAGGTGGTGTATATTTTTTTCAGCTGTTCGGCGCTGATGATACCGGCTTTGACATATTCCGGCATCATAGAAGCTGAAATCAGATTGGCTTTGTGCTCTTCAATAATGTGCTGATATAGCCCTAAAGCTGTTTGATATGAGCTGTCAGGGCCCAAAGAATGCCCGTTTTCGTGGCCGATGGTAAATAAATGATCGGCTTCTTCTTCATAATATTTATGCAGTTCAGGCGCAACAAGTCCATTCAAAATCAGCGCCGTTTTTTCTTTGTCGCCGCTTTGGCGGATTTGGCGATGATAAACATTGCGTCTGCCGCCGCCGTGCTTGAGCGATGGTTTATCGTTGTTCGGCAGGTTTTGAGCCAGAGTAATTCCGCCGCGGCACATAGCATAATCGCCGCTCAGCATGGTCAAATCAACATCAACCATAGTTTGCTTCAATCCGGAATTTCCGCCGACATTTTGGGTATAGCAGTCAGCTTTAGGCATTAGGTTTGCGAGTTTAAGCATTTCATCTTTGAATTTCAGCAAAAGAGATGTTCCCTGCTGATTAACAATACCGACTCTGACACCGAGCATATCCTTTGGAACCGGTGCAATGTTCAGCTCCGCAAAACGCTGACTCAGCTTTTTATTATCAAAAAGCGTCGGGGTCAGTTTGTCTTCATAATTTTCGCGGCTGATAGTAAATTCCAGCGGAGATTCCTGCATCCGCGCCCAGTGTTTATCAGCCAAAATGTCCATTTCTTCATTGTTTTGCAGCAAAGCCTGAGCCTGCCAGCCTAAAAAGTCTTTGAACAAATCATCTGTCGCAAAATGGGCTGCGCATTCTATTTCATTGGCAATTTCCGAAAATTCATCGGCAAAATATTCGGTGTAATCAATAGCTTTCAAAAAATCTCCGTTGCGGCGAACCATAGTGCGGGCGCTTAAAATCTTTTTAACTTCTTCAATGTGTCCGGCATCCAGCATAGCTTCGATTATGGCCGCAAGTTCTTCGGCCGAGAGGTTTGACGGATAAAAATTGCATCCCGGCTGCATTTTGATGCCCTCAAAAATTTCTACCGGTTCTTTATCTATGCCGTTATAGCCGGCCACGCCGTTTAAGGAATTAAACAGTTTTAGGGCTAAAGCGGCCTGCCGGTTTTGCGGAGCATAATTTTCAAGCGCTTGTTTTTGGATTAAATTAAGCGGATGATCCATTTCCAAAGCCACGTCATTCATAATTCTTGCGGCGTTGGCTAAGTAGTCAAGAGCTTTTTTATCGCCGTCCGGCAGTGCGGAATAGGCGGGGTTGGTTTTATCTATCAGTTCAATTTTGCGGGTTTGAGTGTTAATTTTATCTGCAAGTTCTTCGGCAGAATATTTGATTTTATAACCGTTAATCTCCATATTTCATCTCCACAGTTTTAAAACGATAAAATTTTATATCTTTTTCCGGTACAATATCGGGTATTTGAGCTTTTTGCCGCAGCGTCGGGGCTAAATCTTCGGGATTATCCGGACGGTCATCGGCAACGAGGACGGCTGATTTTCCTTTATATTCTCCGTAAAGTCCGTCATCTTCATCCAAATGGCTCATTAACATGGTGTCCGGCTGCTGCTTTATGGTTTCAAAGTCTGTCAAAAGATAGAGCTTGAAGTATTTTGCCTTAGCAATTTTTCCGGCGGCGGCAAGTTTTTTGACAGCGTCTGAAACCAGCGCGGCAATACCTTTATTTTCTTGCATTTCGGCTTGTTCAAAAATTTCAAGATAGTTTTCGTCATAAGCTTTCAAAATCAAGCGTCCGCGGTCATATAAACGGTAATTTTCTTCGGAGCGAACCGGCATAACGGTGTCGTCAAGGCCTTGGGCGGTTTTTAATAAATTCAGTTCAAAGTAGTTTTGCAGCAAGTGCCAATAGTGTTTTTTATAGCGTTCCAGATTGCGCTTTTGTTTGGCTAAAGCCGGCTCTTCTTTTATGGTTTCCAGCGGATAAAGCGCGCTGTAATCCTTGTCTAAAGCCTGAGCAAGCTGGGTGTCTATAATATCAAAAACGTTTATTTGATATTTATGCTTTTGAGCAAAAAACGCCGCTTCCGCCGTCAGAAATTCACTGTTTTCTTCATTTAATCCTTTATCCAAATCGGCTAAAAAAATTACTAAAGTCTGCGGAGTGTTTAGATATTCTTCAATTTTATTTTCAGAATTTAAAGTTTGCTGGGATATTGGATTTTCGGTAATGTTAGTTACATTTATAATTTGCTGCAGCATTTTTTTGTGCTGTTTTATGTCATTTTTTGCATCTTTATCATAAACAAGCAAGATTTTTTGAAAAGAGTTGTTTTGTTTGATGGCTTCATAAAGTTTTTCCACCACTTCGGCGCTGTAAGACGATATTTTTTTAGGCACGATAATCATCTGAATATTTTGTTTTTTATAATTATCAGTATGCGCTAAATATGTTGAAATAGTGTTTTTTCTGGTGTTCTTACCGTTATAGAAAATGGCCGCGATTACCGGCTTGACCAATTTATCTTCATCTTTGATTCTGCCGAAATCAATAACTTTTTCGTAGTTTGAATAGCTGTTGTCCTGCAGGCGGTTTATGTTTGCCCAAACTATTAAACCTAATATAACTAAATAAAGCAGGCGTTTTATCCATATCTTTAATAATAATTTAGTTCTGTGATGCATCAATTTTGCTCCGTCAGAACGTTGTAAAACATTTCAAAATTTTTGAAAAAGAGGATGTTTGCGTTTTCTTCGGTGTCTGCCGTACCCCATATCGGTTCGCCGATGCGTATGGCTTTGGCGCCGGCTGCTAAAGCGCATTCGCTGTCCATCGGGCTGTCGCCAATCATCCAGACATTGTTTTCGGATATTTTTGAAACATAGTCTTTGACCGCATACCTGAGCTGTTCGGCGCTTGGCTTATCCTGCGCCGCTTCATGTCCGCAGACAACATTGTCAAACAAATCGGCGTTGTATAAAAAATGCTGTTCAAAATCAAAAAGCTGACGGTCTTTGTTTGAAACAATAACAATTTTTATACCGTTATTTTTCAAAAATTCTAAAACTTCCATGGCTTTAGGCGGAGCAGAAATCAGACGTTCGACGTTTTCTTTATAAATAAGGCGGTATTTTTCATAAGCTTCTTCGGCATCGCCACCGAAAATCAGCGGAAAATTATCGCGGAACGATAGGCGTCTGTTTCTTTTTTGCTTTACTTCGTCCCATTGCGGCAGATTATATTGCGGCAGAATTTTGTTAATGGCAAAAACAAGAGCTTCGCGGCTGTAGGCCAGCGTGTTATCCCAATCAAAGGCTGCTGTTTGCAGCTTGGCTATAGACAAGCTTTTATTTTGCACTGCGCCATATTCTCCAAGGTCAAATTTATAATGTTTTTTTCCAGTTCGGTTAAAATATCTTCATTGAGCTCTGCTACCAAAGGCTTATGCTCGGTAGCAATGCGGTAATATTCTTCGCCGTTTTCACAATCTTTCCAATAACGAATATCCCCGTTGCCGAATAAATTAGCCTGAAAATTTGCTTCCATTTTATCTAACGCGGAAACCAGTTTGGCTTCAGGAGTTCTACGGGCTTCATATTCGTTAAATAATTCCGAAATCCGTTCATTCAACGGCGGCGGCAGCATTTTTTGATATTGCTGCATGGCTTTTTGCTCTTGCAGCTCTTTTTCCTGCCGGCGTTCCGGATGAGCCACCTGCGCCGAGCGCGGGCAATCTCCGGTTATGCCTTCGGCAATATCATGAATCAAGGCCAATTCCAGCAGCCGTGTATAGTTGTATTTTTTTTGCAAAAAAGGGTATACCAGCATAATCAGCATAGCCAGCTTGAAAATATGCGCAGCATCATTTTCCGGAGTTCCGTCAGAAAGCAAGGTGTCGCGTTTGACCAGGCAAACCCGTTCCATGGCGCGCATAAATTCAAGTATTTCAGCTGCAGTATCCGACATTATTTTGCGTTTTTGCCAATGAATTTTTTACCGCCCATATACGGCTGCAATTTTTCCGGAATACGGACTGTCCCGTCAGCTTGCTGGTGGTTTTCAATAAACGGTACCAAAGCACGAGGGGTGGCGATACCGGTGTTGTTCAAGGTATGGCAATATTTTACTTTGCCATCGGCATTGTCGCGGTAGCGCAGATTTGTGCGGCGAGCCTGCCAATCGGTAATATTTGAGCAAGAGTGGGTTTCACGATAGCAATTCTGTGACGGAACCCAGGCTTCCAAATCGTATTGACGGTATTTAGGCGCGCCCATATCTCCGGTGCAGACTTCCAAAACCTGATACGGCAATTCCAAATCCTGCAAGATTTCTTCAGAATTTTTAAGCAGAATTTGATGCCATTTTTCACTTTCTGCCAAATCGTTTTTACAAATAACAAATTGTTCGGTTTTGAAAAATTGGTGTACGCGAACCAAACCGCGGGTGTCCTTTCCGGCGGCTCCGGCTTCGCGGCGGAAGCATGGCGAGAATCCGGCGTACAAAACCGGCAAATCAGCTTCGGTCAGCAGTTCATCAGCGCGCAGAGAGTTCAAAATCAATTCTGCAGTGCCGGATAAGTACAAATCATCTGCCGGCATATAATATACTTCATCGCGGGCAAAAGGCAGATAGCCTTGGTTATACAGCGGTTTTTCCTTAGAAATTGCCGGCACGGTCAGCAGCGTAAATCCGGCGGCGCGCAGTTTATCCATTACCAGCATGTGAATAGCCAATTCCAGCTGAGCCAAATCATTTTTAATGGCATAGGTACGAGAGCCGGAAACTTTGGCAATGCGTTCCATTTCTCCCCAATCGTTGATTTCCATCAATTCAACATGGTCGCGCGGAGTAAAGTCAAAATGCGGAATCTCTCCGACACGGCGGCGCACCACATTATAGCTGTCATCAGGTCCGTCCGGACTGTCTTCGCTCGGATAGTTCGGCATACGCAGAATCATATCGTCAAACTGCGCCTGCAAAACTGCCAATTTTTCTTGTTCTGACTTAAATTCTTCGCCAATAGCTTTACTTTTGGCAATAATTGCCGGACGTTCTTCATTTGATGCAGATTTTATGGAGTTGCTCAGTTTATTTTTTTCTTCAGCCAAAGCTTGTGATGAAGTTTTCAGTTTGTTTAAGTTGTAATATGTTTCTAACAGTTCATCCACTTTTTCAGCCGGAAAGCCTTTGCGTCCCAAGCTTTTCTTTACCCAATCCGTATTATCGGCAATAAATTTTATATCTAACATCTGTTACGTCCTAAATTAAAAATTAAACCTATGTAAGTATATTTTATTTCTCTGATAATACAATACAAATTTTTTGATTATTGACTATTTATCGCACAAAAAAGGCTTAAAGACGGCAGAGTTTTTATTTTTTATCTGTTTCGATGCTGAAAACAGCATAATGGAGAGCAAAAGAGCAGTCATTTTGCCCGCAAAAACAGCCCATTTCGGCATTGCCTTGAGAAAAAGGCGTCGGGATAAACTGGTCGTTCGGTTTAGCCACATTCATTCTGTAGCGCATACGAGGCCGCAGCATATCAAGAGCAAATTCGTCATTTTCGGCAGGGGCGGCGGCTTTTTTCTCTTTTTCTTCTTTTTCCGGCGTCATATCAATATCATGCAAAGCATTGTCTTCGCCGGTTTGAGCATCTACGCTGCCGATGGCTACAGCCAGCAGGCCTTTAATATTATCGCCCCAGTCCATAGTGGCTAAATCAATGCAAGCCCGGCGCGGCAGCCCTTGGTAAGACATTTTGAATGTCGGCGAGCTGAGAGTGCCTTCTTTATTCCAGATAGTATCGGACGTTTCAATAATAATCTTGCCGCCGAACGGGTTTCTTAAATATTTTTGTCCGTTAAAAGTTCTGACAAGCTTTTGCGGAATGGCGCCGATTTTTATCAGCTGCTGCAAATCTTTGGCCGAAGCATCTTGTTCAATAAGATAAGTGTTGCGGATATTATCAACCAGCTGGGATATTTCCAGAGTTGTCTGATTCAAGTTTTTTATATATTGCAGGTAGTCATAGCGCTTTTGCATAAACTGAGCTGCAAAATATCCGCCGCCTCCGGCAAAAACTGCTATTACAAAAAGCAGAATCATCATTTCTTTGACTTTTTGCAGAAGCTGTTCTTTTTTACGCTGTTTTTCTTTTTTGGCGATTAACAGCTCATTAGCATTCAAATCTTTTTTTTCACTCATCGATTATTCCGCAATTCTGCCGTGGCAATGTTTAAACTTTTTACCGCTGCCGCAAGGGCAAGGATCGTTTCTTGAAACGCCTTCAAACATTGATGGATCAAGCTTTTTAAGCGGTTCATCGCCTTCATGAACAGCCGACATCGGACGGTTTTGTTCCTTATCCATAGCCTTTTGCATCTGTTCCTGCGAATCCGTTTGAATAACGGTGTGGCAGATAACTACGGTTACTCTCTGCTTTAAAATATCCAGCATGCGTGAGAACATATTAAAGGCTTCTTTTTTGTATTCATTCAGCGGGTCTTTTTGTCCGTAAGCACGCAGAACAATAGTGTGGCGCATCAAATCCAAAGTTGCAATATGGTCTTTCCACAGTTGGTCGAGAACTTGCAGGAAGATGCTTTTCTGCACCATTTTTACGGCATCGGCCGGTAATGAAGCTTCTCGTTCGGCCATACGGTTATCAACTTCCTGTAAAATGCGCTCTTTTAAACCTTCGCTGTCAAGTTCAGGCTCGTTGCACCAGTTGGTAATCGGCAATACAAAGCCGGTAGCAGCTGACAAATCTTGTTTCAAACTCTCTTTATCCCATTCGGAAGCACCTGTGCCGTATGGAACATGGGCATCAATTATTCCGCTCAAATATTCATCGCGCATATCTTTTATGGTATCTGATAAGTCATCGCTTTCCATAATTTCGCGGCGCTGTTCATAAATGATTTTGCGCTGTTCATTCATAACATTGTCATATTTAAGCAAATTTTTACGGATGTCAAAGTTGCGTTCTTCCACCTTTTGCTGAGCTTTTTCCAAAGCTTTGCTAATCCAAGGGTGAACCAAAGCTTCTCCTTCAGGTAAGCCCAGACGCTGCAGAACATTAGACATTTTTTCGGAACCAAAAATACGCATCAAATCATCCTGCATAGACAGGAAAAATTTGGAAGTTCCCGGGTCGCCTTGACGTCCGGCACGTCCGCGCAGCTGATTATCAATACGGCGGCTTTCATGGCGTTCGGTGCCGAGAATGTATAAACCGCCGGCAGCCAAAACTTTTTCCTTGTCGGCAGCAACTTCAGCTTCGATTTTCTTTTTAATTTCGGCAATTTGTTCCGGAGTTTCATCGCCTTTCAGAGTTTCCTGCAATTTCATTTCCGGATTGCCGCCCAGCTGAATATCCGTACCGCGGCCTGCCATATTGGTGGCAATGGTTACGGCGCCGGAAACACCGGCTTGAGCCACGATAGCGGCTTCGCGTTCATGATAGCGGGCATTTAAGACTTCAAAATGCAAATCCGGAGCGGCTTTGTGCAATAAATTTGCCACAATTTCTGATTTTTCCACAGAAGTTGTACCAACCAAAACCGGCTGTCCGCGGCGGTGGCAGTCTAAAATAGTGTTAATAATCGCACGGTATTTTTCGCCTTCCGTACGATAAATTTCATCATGCAGATCTTCGCGCTGCACCGGTTTGTTTGTCGGAATTTCCACGCAAACCAAATTATAAATATCGCAGAATTCGGTTTCTTCGGTCATAGCCGTACCGGTCATACCGGAAAGTTTCGGATATAAACGGAAGTAGTTTTGGAATGTGATAGAAGCCAAGGTTTGATTTTCTGACTGAATTTTTACGCCTTCTTTAGCTTCCAGGGCTTGATGCAGGCCATCGCTGAAACGGCGTCCTTCCATAATACGGCCGGTAAATTCATCCACAATTACGACTTTGCCGTCTTTGACAATATAATCAACATCTTTTTGGAACATTTTATGCGCGCGCAGAGCGTTGTTTACGTGTTGAACCAAGCCGACATTGCCGATATCATACAAAGAGCCTTCTTTAATAAGTCCGGCTTCGCGCAGCAGTTTTTCAACATGCTCCATACCGGCTTCGGTCAGGGTAACATTCTTTTGCTTTTCATCTTTTTCATAATCTTCCGGCAGCAGCTGCGGCATTAAATTGGAAACACTTATGTAAGTAGCCGATGAATCTTCGGCTTCGCCGGAAATAATCAACGGGGTTCTGGCCTCATCAATCAAAATAGAATCAACTTCATCGACAATCGCAAAGTTGAAATCTCGCTGTACTCTTTCATATAAGCTGAACTTCATATTGTCGCGCAGATAATCAAACCCCAGTTCGTTATTGGTAGCATAAACAATATCGGAATTATAGGCTATCCGGCGCTCGTTGTCATTTTTGCCGTGAATAATATAGTCTACGGTCAAGCCTAAGAAACGGTAAATTTTGCCCATCCATTCAGCATCGCGTTTTGCCAGGTAGTCGTTTACGGTAACAACATGCACGCCTTTGCCTTCCAAGGCATTCAAATAGGCCGCCAAGGTTGCCACCAAAGTTTTGCCTTCGCCGGTTTTCATTTCGGCAATCATGCCTTTGTGCAAAACAATACCGCCGATCAGCTGCACATCATAGTGACGCTGTCCCATAACACGTTTAGAGGCTTCGCGCACCGTGGCAAAAGCTTCCGGCAGAATATCGTCCAAAGTTTCGCCGTTTTTCAGGCGGGTGCGGTATTCATCGGTTTTAGCTTTCAGCTCTTCATCGGATAATTTGATAAAATCAGGCTCCAGCGCATTGATTTTATTTACAGTTTTATATAATTTTTTTACAAAGCGGTCATTGGCGCTGCCAAAAACTTTACGGGCAATTTTTCCTAACATAGAAGTTCCTTATAATATATTGTTTCAAAATACATTTAGTTTGATTATATTATAAAGTCAAGAGCCAGAGCAAAAGTTATAAACCATTGCGAAAAAATCCTTTGAATTTTATTTATATTGTATATATGATATTAACGATTTGTTTATTTTAGGAGGAATTTATGCAAAAAAAATATGTTTTTGCCGCAACCGCAGCAGTTGTGGTTTTGTTGGCAGGCGCTTTTACTTATAAAGTATATGCCGAAAGAAATAACGGTGTTGCCGCTGTTGTAAACGGCGAACAAATTACCGTTGCCGAAATCAAAGAAGCTTATGATGAAACACCGCAAATCAAAACGCAGGTTTCTTTTGAAGAATTTTATAACCGTGCTTTGGAAGTTATGATTAACAGCAAATTGGCTTTGCAGGCCGCTACAGCCGCTAATGTTCAGGCATCGGCCGAATATCAGAAAGAATTGGCCGCCATGCAGGATGATTTAGCCCGCAAAGTTTATATTGACCAGCAATTAACTAAGAAAGTAACCGATGAAGAAGTTAAAAAAGTTTATGACGAATATGTTGCCAATTTCAAGAGCGAAAAAGAAGTAAAAGCTAAGCATATTTTAGTTGATACCGAAGATTTGGCTAAAGAAATTATTGAAAAATTGAATAAAAAATCTGCAAAGTTTGATGATTTGGCTAAACAGTATTCTAAAGATCAGGCTGATTTGGGCTATTTTACGGCTGAAGCTATGGTTCCGGAATTTTCGGAAGCTGCCTTTGCCATGAAAAAAGGTACTTTCTCGCAGAAACCTGTAAAAACCGAATTTGGATACCATGTAATTTTGGTTGAAGATATCAGAGATTCTAAGCCGCTGGCTTTTGAAGCTGTGGCCGAACAAATTAAAGGCAATCTGTCTCAGCAGGCTGTAGGTCAAATTGTTGCTGAATTGCATCAAAATGCGCAAATTGAAAAATTTGACTTAAAAGGCAAAAAGATTGTTGATGAAGAAAAGAAATAGTCTTTTTTGATAATTTGCACTATGAAGCGGAGTTAATTTAACTCCGCTTTTCATTTTTGTGCTTTACATTTTCAGTATATCCGTTTAGTTTGAAAACAGACAGGCAATAGCCTGTTCGGGGTGTGGTAACCCCTCAACTAGCGTCTTGTGTAAAGACGATAATTTTGCATGCTTTCTGGTTTTGGCTGGAAGGCAGTAAAATATATTATGCAATATACTGCACCATCTAGTTGTGGTTACCAACTTCCAGCTGCTTTTTTTAAGCGGCTTTTTTGTTGTGATTTCAAAATGATAGGAAGTTGTAATGATATTAAAAAATTTGAAAAATAAAATTAAAACCTCGCCCTGTGCGGGAGAGGTCGGAGCCCCGCTCCGGGTGAGGGGTACTAGAGAACAAACAGTCGGTATATACTTGCGTTTATTCTCCTCTGCTCACAACGTCATTCTTCGGCGTGAACGAAGTGAACTGTCCGGAGAATCCAGGACTTTTATGGCAATATTATTAAAAGTAGGAAACAGTATAGCTTATCGTTTTTTTACACCAGTCATCCTAGGCCTTGTGCCTAGGATCTTGGTGCAACAAGTGACTAACCTAGTCAATAAATTAGCCTTATTATTCAAAAGGAGTATGTTGAGCCAAGATTGCCGGAACGGACTGTGCGTCACGTCCGGCAATGACGGTAAAAGACAAAGGCTTAGTGTTTGTTACCAGTTTTTTAAGCGGATATACCATCCTGGATGCTCGGCGAATGAGCTGACGCTCAAAGCCAAGGATGACTATAAGAGTATGTTGCAATCTGGCCGGTCAATGATTGAAATGCTGGGCGTGCTGGCCATTATCGCCGTGCTTTCTGTTGGCGGAATTGCCGGTTATTCTAAGGCCATGGAAATGTGGAAAATCAGCCGGCAAAAAGAGCAATTAGCTGAATTTTTTTTACAGTGCGTTAATTTAAAAGATGATTTTCTGCGTGAATATAATACGACAAAGAAAGCTGTGCCGACAGCGGATATTATGGACGCTATGGGAGTAATCCCTGACGGCATGAAAAAAGCCGGTTTATATCATGTTAAAGATTTTGCCGATAATCTTATCTATGTTTATTTTACCGAAAGCAAGTGGAGCGATGAAGCCGGAATAAAATATTCAGCCTTGGAATATCTTTTGATTTTTGATATTTTTTCAGCAGAAAAATCAAGCCGTCTAAAGCAGCAATATTGTGTGACATTTTTAGAACAAGCGCAGGCAGTTTCGCCATATATCAGACAAGTGCAAAGCCGCGGCAGCGATGACAGTTTCGGCGGTTATAACGCTAAAACAATAAAAATCGGTTCAGCCAAGCCAAATGAAATTCATGATTTTTGCAAAAAATGTAATTCGGACAGAGCTTGTCAGCTTGTTCTGTATTTTAAATTATAAAAAGAGGCCGCAGAGCCTCTTTAAAGTTATCTTCGATGATGATGGTGGTGATGAGGGCCGCCGCCGAAGATAACGCTGCCGACCAGCGCTCCGGTAAAACCGGCTACGGCTGCAGTTGCAGCTGAATCATAGTAATAATTGCGCGGAGCAGGTGTTTCTCTGACTACCACAACCGGCGGAACCGGACGGGTAACAATCACCTGCTGCGGCGGCAAAGGAGCTCCCGTAACATAAACCGGCTGCGGCTGCACTACAGTTTGAACAGCAGGTGCTGTTTGCACGGCGGTATTAGGCAGGGTATATATTTGCTGCTTAATGTTATTATTGTCATCCATTATTATAATTGTGTCTGCGGCAGCAGTATGCGCGCAGAGTATTGCCAATAAAGTTAAAAATAAAGCTTTACGCATTTTTTATTCCTCCACAAACATAAATAATAGTCTGTTTCAGGCGATAATTCAAGAAAATAAATATACTTTCAGGTATGTATATTTAACTATTCGACAATTTCAGCTTCGTAAGTATAGACGATTTCAGCATCTTCTTCATTATCGGAAGGTTCAATTTCACAAACCAGCAATGTTGTGTCATCCTGCAGATTGTCAAAAATTTCGTCTTCAACATTTTCCAGAGTTAAAACGTCTTCTTGGTTGCGGGTCAAGATGATGCTGTGTTCATCATTATTGAGCCGGACTGTCGGGTTTTCCGGCGCGGTTTCACGTGCATAAAGCAGCAGCATAACATCATTTTCATCGGTAACCATAAAGTCAAAAGTATTAAAATCAGGCATTTTTATGTCCTTTCTATTATTGTTAAGCCTATTTTAGGATATTGAAGTTAAAATTTATCTAAAATTTGAGGAAAAAATGCATAAAATAACGGATTTTATTATAAATATTCTGCGGTGGCCGGCGGCATTTTATTTGCTGCTTTCAGTACCAGCTTTGCTGAATGTTTATCATTATTTTGATTTTTATACGTTCAAATTTTTGGTAGTCGGCGCCGGTTTTATTTTCTTTTGGATTACAATTTTTTTATCAAGCTACAGCACCCGCAATGCCATGCAGGTTATTTCACACGAGCTGACACATACGTTTTTTGCTTATTTGACTTTGCACTATGCCGGACGAATCCGCTTAAATCCGGATGAGAGCGGCGGTTCCATGCAGCTGAACGGGCGCGGCAATTGGCTGATTTCACTGTCGCCGTACTTTTTTCCGCTTTTTGCCTTTGTGTATATGCTTATTATGCCGTATTTGCAAGCGGTTACGGACGATAATTGGCTGATTTATGCCATACTCGGCTATTTTTTGGCGTATCACTGGCTGGTGGTTTTGACGCAGGTTCATCCGCAGCAGACCGATTTGAGCAAAGAAGGATTTGTTTTTTCCGGTATGGTAATTATCGGAGCCAACTTATTCAGCAACGGCATGGTGTTAGCTTTTGCCAGCAAATCTTGGGCCGGAGTTTATATCTTTTGGCAGCTGGTAAATAAATTGAATTTTGAATATGCCGAAAAAATTTACAGCTTAATAACTGACAATTTCTAAACAAGCCTTATCCGCATCAAACTTTGTTTTGGCTCCCAGCGGCAAAACATAACGCGCCGGAGTGTGTCCAAACTCAAAATCTTTGACGCACGGAAAGTCTGTTTCATATAAAAAGTCGGCAAGACAATCATCCAAAGTTCCGTCTTCTTCATCTCCGCTGCAATCCGTAAAGTGTCCGAAAATAAGCCCTTTCAGCTCCGCAAAATACGGCTGCTGTTTCAGTTGCTGCAGCATTAAATCTATTTTATGCAGGCGTTCGTGCACATCTTCAATCAGCAAAATCTTGCCGCGTAAATCCGGAAAATACGGTGTACCGGCAAGTTTCATCAGCACGCTCAGATTGCTGCATAAAAAAGTGCCTTCCGCTTTGCCGACCCGCAGCGTGCTGCCGGAAACAATCTTCTGCGGCTCGCCGGAAATCAGCTGCTTAAGGCTGCTTTCAACCAGCGGGTTCAGAGTATCATCTCTAAAATCGTATGTCGGCAGAAAGCCGTTCCAGCTGACAGTGCCGGATTTTTTATTAAGCGCCAGCATTAACGCGGCATTGTCGCAAAAACCGATTAACGGCTTAGGATTTTGCTTAATCAGCTCATAGTCAATATAAGGCAAAATCCGCGCCGCTCCGGCTGCTGCTCTCACACAAAAGACAGCTTTGATTTCCGGCTGTGCAAAAGCCCAATTAACATCTGCAGCCCGTTCTCGGTCTGTGCCGGCCATATAGCGGCGCACATTATAAAGATGTGGGGCAAAAACCGGTTCAAACCCCAGCGATTGCAAAAAATCCAAGCCTTTTTGAATTTTTGAAATACCGCCGATTTGCGCCGATGGGGCAATTAAAGCAATTTTATCGCCTTTGCAAAGTTTTTCCATAGCCTATAATCTTTCTAAAATCTGTTTGCATAAATCAGTTAAAGAGTTATCGCGGGCGCCCATAATCACAATTCTGTCGCCGGATTTTGCTTCTTTCAGCAACAGCTCGGCAGCTGTTTTTTTATCGGCGGCAAAATAAGCATTCTGTTTACCCAGCTTATGCGCATAGTCAATTAAATCAGCCGAAGAAATATCTTTGGTTACAGTGCCGCCGACAAAGAAAATTTCCGGCATAATCAAAACATCTTCTGGCAGCATATTTTTAATAAAGCTTTCAATGATTTCTTTGCCCATAGAACGCATCGGCGAAAAGCCATGCGGCTGAAACATAATCAGCAAACGTCCGGAATATTGGCGCAAGGCACTGACCGAAGCCGTTATTTTATCCGGATTGTGGGCAAAATCATCAATAACCGTGATACCGTTTTTCTGTCCGATGACATCCAAACGGCGCTTGGTTCCGCTGAAGTTCTCTAAAATTCCGGCGGCTGCATATTTATCTACACCCATAGCATTGCAGGCAGCAATGGCTGCCAGCGCATTGGCGACATTAAAATGCCCGATGAGCTTCAAAGTAAAAGTTTTTCCGCCCAAATCGTAAGCGGTGCCGTGCGGCAAGGCTTTGATATTTTCGGCATAAAAATCAGCCTGCGGATTTTGCAGAGAAAAAGTTATTTTATGCGGATGAGTGATTGTGCGGCAGGTTTCATAGTCATCATTAACCACGACGGCATGTTTGGTGCGGCTGCTCAAATTTTGAAACAGCTGCTGCAATTCGGCAATGCTTTTATGGTCATGCGAAATATTGTTAATTACCGAAATGTACGGATTGTATAAATCAATGCTGCCGTTGCTTTCATCGGCTTCAACCACGCAGATATCGCCTTGGTTATAAATTATATTCGGAATTCCCGGGCGGTTTTCATAATTGTGCAGCAAGCCGCCGTCAATAAGGCAGGGCTTTTTGCCGGCTTTATCCAAAATATAGCCGACCATGGCGGCAGTTGTGGTTTTGCCGGACGTTCCGCCAACGGCAATACCGTATTTATAGCTGTGAAAAATTTCACTCAGCAGCTGCGGGCGGGTTTTTAGGGCAATGTTTTTTTCTTTGGCGGCTTTAATATCGGGAATAGTGTCTTCAACGGCGGTGGAGGCACAGACAAAATCCAAATCTTCGGTAATGCCGGAGCCGTCTTGCGGATATATTTTTATACCCAATGCTTCTAGGGCTTTTTTGCTTTCAATATCGCGGTTTAAGTCAAAATTGCGGTCTGACCCCTGTACCGTATAGCCTGAAAGTTTTAGAATTTGAGCCAATGGGCTCATGCCGCTGCCGGAAATTCCGCAAAAACTTACTTTTTTCATTTTGAATCGTCCTTATAATTTATAAATCTTCTATGGTTTTGCTTAAAACGGCCTGCTGTTCGCTTTCCCTTAAAGCAAAATCTTTATAATCTATCGAGATATAGCTCTTTCCGTTTCCGTCAACGGAAATTCCCAAAGTTACACCTATTTCATCATTTTGGAAGGTGGCGTATAAAACGGCTTTACCTTCTTGCAGCTCTTGCAGAAAATTATCGCCGCCGATTGGATTTTGTTTGGTGATTTTCGAAATCTTTTTTTGATTTCCTTCGCCTTCAATCAATTCTTCTTCATAGGTATACGGTTCAAAATGCTCCTGCGCATTGCCGTATTTTGCCGACAGAGCCTGATAATAGCGGTGGTACAGAGCCAGCACTTTGCTTGCCTGCGCATCATCTTCCAGCAGGTTGCCCCGGGCATAAATGCACCAAAGCTTGTTTTGTTCGCCGAAAATGGCTGTGATTTGTTGAAAAGTGTTATTTTTTTGCTGCGAGTTTTTCACAATGAATACATTTTTATAGTCTTTGCGTTCGGCCGGATTCAGTTCAAAGCCCAGTTTTTTAGTTTCATCAGCAGTTGCCGCCCAATAGAGGCCGAACGGCGCCGGTTGGAGCTTGGCTTTTATTTTTTGTGCAATTATCTCGGGATTTTCCTCTGCTTCCGCTTTTGTTTTATTTTCTTTTTCGGCTGCGGCTTTGGGGGTTTGTTTGGACTGGAGTTTATCGGTTTTTTCTTTTAATTTTTTCAGCGATTTTATTTCATTCTGACGCAAAGTCAAAATAGTCGGTTTTTGATTAAGCAATGCCCGAGCGGTGTTCTGGGCTTTTTTTTCGGTTTCAACATCGTCAATATAAGCATCAAGGTAGTCGGTGGCTTTTTCGGCAGCGTTTTCTTTTTGCTGCGGTGTTTCCGGTTGCGCTGCATCGGCTTTTTCGGCCGGATCCGGCTCTGCCTTTTCAGTTTCTGCTGCGGAAGCAGTATTTTCTTGAGGCGAATCGTCATTGAACAAATCTATCATTTGGCTGTTCGCCGGAGCATTAACAGCAAAATAGGCCAAAAGACTGTATATCAGAATGTTTTTCATAATTATCCCTTTGATAACCGTAAAAAAAAATTGAATACCATTCAGGTTTGCGTTATTCTAACGTCATAAATGCAAATAATTTGTTAAACATGGATAAAATTTATTACTGAAATGGAAAAAGACAATATACAAAATTTGTTATTGGAAACCGGCCGGAAAATTGTGCAGGAAAAAGGCACGGATGCCTTAACCGTACGCAAACTGTCGGAGGCCTCGGGCTGCTCGGTGGGGGCTATTTATAATCAGTTTTCCAATATGGATAATTTTATTGTCATTCAAAATTATATGACGCTGGATGCTTTGGCTGAGCGTTTGGCAAAAGTGGCAAAAACCGGTGATGCTTTTGCCGATATGAATGCCTTTTTGCATGAATTTGTGGATTTTGTGATGGAAAACAAAAATCTGTGGTTTATGCTGCATAGTTTTCATTTACGCAATAATAACCGCACATTTTCATATTTTTATTTGCGTAAGGTGGTTAAAATTACCGGACTTATCAACAAATTACTGATTCAGCTGGTGCCGAATATGGAGCGGCCGGAAAGAATTTTGTCTTCGCAGGTTTTGTGGCTGACTTTGTTTGCCTTGAGTTCTTTTTTGACTAAAGATATTTTAGATTCCTTTACCAAAGTAAACAAAGAAACAATCTGTCAGCTGATGTTCAATACGTATGTGGCCGGCTTGACGGTTTTAGAAAAGAAATAAGCTGAAAATGGAAAAATTACTGGCATATCTCAACTCTCCGGAAGTGCTGACGCAATTTGTTTCTAACCGTTTTTTCCTGATTTTATTTGTTATTGTCCTGACTTCGCTTAAACATTCGGTTTACAGCAATATTTGGATGACTACATTTATAAATCTGACCGGAACGGTTTTGCATGAATGTGCGCATTTTATTATTGGACTGCTGCTTAATGCTAAGCCGGTTGAATTTTCTTTGTTTCCGCAAAAGAAAAAAGGCTATTATGTGACCGGACACGTAAGTTTTTCTAATTTACGGTTTTATAATTCTTTGCCGACCGCTATGGCGCCGCTGTTGCTTTTGGGCTTAGCCTATCTGCTGGACAAGCATTTTTTTGAGCTGGTTAAACTAAACATTGTTACATATATTATTTATGTGTTTTTGCTGACGGTAATAATCGAAAACGCTATGCCGTCGCGCGCCGATTTTAAACAGGGTTTTTGCTATATAAGCGGCGTGCTGCTGTATTTGGGCTTAGCTGTTTTGCTGATTATTGCTCTTCAGCTTTAATTTCTTTGTTTTCCCAATCAGTTTTGATTTTGTTCAATTCATTTTGAATTTCAGCCGAATCGTCTTCTTCATCATACGAAAATTCGGTATTTCCGCTTTCTGCAGGTTCTACAAGGGTTTCCGGCGAACCATCCTCGGTTTCATCCGGCAGATATTCCATTTCCGTCATCGGCTTTTTAGCGGAATCTTGAGTTTTTTCAGCCGGTTTTTCTTCTGTTTTCAGTTCAGCAGAAGCGGCTGCGGCAGATGTAGTTTGCCGCGGAGACATCGGCAGATTATCGCGGTCGGCTAATTGCTGCTCGGATAAAAGAGCGGAATCGTCAAGTTTGGTATTCAGGCATTGCAGCAGCCAAACATCATAAATCGGGTGTTCCAGCGCATTTGTGGCCGGAGAAGATGAAAGCATCCAGCCTTTAAAAATATTGGTTAGTTCATTGTTTTGATTTTTATCGGCAATATCCACAAAGGCAAAGTTTTCCGGAGCTTCTTCGGCCGGACGGGTCTTGCAGCTTCGTACCACAATCGACAGCGAACCGAAGCTGACAGCGCCGTTGACCGGAACATTGATAACGTTTACATGGCCGGTGATTTTATCCATAGCCTGCATTCTGGCCGTATTCATGTCTATTTCTGCAGCGTTGGCGGCAAAACCGCCCAGCACAGCCGCTGTGCTTAAAATAAATTTATTCAGCTTCATTTTTGCTTCCGTCATCTGTTACCATAAAGATGATTTCTCCAACCATATCTTCAATGGTTTTAAAATCTTTGGTGTTGGCAAAAGAATCGCCGGCTTTCAGATATTCCGAAGATTTTCCCGGTTCGATTTTGACAAATTTATCGCCGACTAAGCCATCGCTGACGATTGAAACGGTGCTGTCTTTTGGCAGTTTTATATCAGAAGAAATACTGAAAGTCACGTAAGCCATATAATCTTCATTATTCAGCTTCTGCGAAGTAACCGTGCCGACTTTGATACCGTTGATGCGAACATCGGAACCGATGCTTAAACCGCCGACTTTCATAAATTCGGCCTTCAGCGGATATCCTTTTACAACCTGCAAATCGGAAACGCGGTAAGCAAATGCCAAAAACAGGACGGCAACGACCAATACAACCAATCCCATAATTGTTTCAACAGGTTTTTTTCTCATTATCTTACTCCATATCTTTGGTTATTTGCGCAGTTGTTTCTTTTGGTTCCGGGCAAGTTTTTTTGCGCTTGGCTTTGCCCAAGGAGATGACTCTGTCAATCAGTTCATCCAAAATCATGGCATCCTGCGTGTATGAAAATTCGCCGTTCGGCTCAATATAGTCTTCGGAACCACCCGGTTCGATTTCAATGTATTTATTGCCCATGATGCCGGAGCTGACAATAGCGGCGCTGCTGTCATCGGGAATTTGTACCTGAGCTTTTATCTGCAAAGTCAAGGTGGCTCTGAAATCATTATCCAAAACCGAATCCACCACACGGCCGATATCAATGCCGGACATCCGGACTTTGTTGCCGACAACCAGTCCGTCCGTACGGTTAAAAGTGGCAAAAATCTGATAATCGGTGTCTTCTGCTCCTTTCCAAACATTGCGCTGCAATTTGAACAAGACGGTAGCCAAAGCGAATATGCAGATAATGCATAAGCCGATTATAAAATTTTTAAGTTCTTCTTTGTTGAAAGTATCCAAAACCTTTCTCCGTTTCAGCTGTTTTTGAAATATTATTACTCCAATAAAAATTATTTGTCATTAAAGTTTTTATATAAAAGTCGAAAATATTTATTAAAGTTTAAAAAATTACTGTTAAAATAACTTATCTTTTTTATAATTTATGGGGTTTCTCTATGCTGGAGATAAAAAATATTTGTAAAAGTTTCGGAAAAATTAAGGCTGTAGACGATGTCAGCATAAAATTTTCTAAGAATGAAATTGTGACGCTGCTGGGCGAAAACGGAGCCGGAAAGTCTACATTGCTTAAACTGATTACCGGTTATCTGGAGCCGGACAGCGGAGAAATTTTGACCGATTACGGTTTGCTGCCGGAACATAGAACTGAATATTTGCAGAATTTGGGCTATGTGCCGGAAATTTCTGCCTTATACAGTGATATGACAGCCATAGAGTTTTTGAATTTTACGGCAAAATTGAAAAAAATGCCGCAGAATGAAATTGCGGAGAATCTGCAGAGAGCCGTAAGTTTGTTGGAATTGGAAAAAGTGATTTTGCAGCGGTTGGGCACGCTTTCCAAAGGTTTCAAAAAAAGAGTGGAATTAGCGGCGGCTTTGCTGGTTCAGCCGAAAATATTGTTGCTGGATGAGCCGACGGAAGGACTTGATCCGATTCAAAAAGACAGTATCCGCAAGATTATAAAAGATTATGCCAAAAAAAATATGGTGCTTATATCAACGCACGCTCTTGAAGATGTGGAGGTTTTGGCGGCGCGGGTTTTGCTTTTGCACAAAGGCAGGCTGCTGGCCGATGCGTCATTGGAAAAGTTTAGAAAAACGGCGGCAGATGGTTTGCTGGCTTCATTCAAAAAAATAACGGGAGAATAAAATGCAGCAGTTTATGACATTGTGGATTAAGGAATTTCGCAGTTATTTTCAGAATATGTCAGCATATTTTGTTCTTTTTGTGTATTTGTTTGCTTCAATCGGTTCGGCTTTTTATTTCGGCGAATATCTGGCTATGCACGATACGGCGCTGTATGCGCTTTTTTATGCCCAGCCGGTTATTTTGACTGTTCTGGCGCCGGTTTTGACAATGCGGAGCTGGGCAGAAGAGTACCGCACCGGAACTATCGAATTTTTACTGACGCAGCCGGTTTCGGCTTCAACCTCGGTTCTTGCTAAATTCTGCGCGGTTTGGCTGTTTTATTTTGCGGCAAGTTTGCTGTTTCTGCCGTTTATTATTTTTTCGGCCGGCTGGCTGCAGCTGGATTGGTGGAATATTTTTTCCAGCTATGCCGGATTATGGTTGCTGCTGTTGTTTTATTGCGCTTCGGGATGCTTGATTTCTCTGATATCGAAAAATTTGATTCTGGCTTATCTGATGAGCTTTTTCTTTTTGGCGGTCTGGACGGCACTGCCGTGCTTTTATTTGTATATGGTATACAATAACTTTTTGTTTGCCGAAATCGGGTTGCCGGATATTTTATATTTTGTTTCGTTTGCCGGAATATTTTTGTTTTTAAATGCGGCTGTGCTGCGTTTTCAAAACAGCGTGCAAAAATACAAGTGGCTGAAAATCAGTGCTTTTGCCATACTGATGATGATTTGCGGCGTTTTTCTGAATTTGGCAGCTTATAATCTTTTTGATACGAAAGCCGATTTGACTTTGAACAAAATTTATACGCCGAAGCCGGAAACGGAACAGCTGCTGAACGATGTTTCTCAAAAAGTTGTGATAGATGTTTATGCGGCAAAAGATTATATCAATCATAATGCCGACTATTTTCATTATTTGCAGCAAGTGCAGCGTTTTTTGCGGCGCTACCAAAAAATTTCCAAAGGTATGGTGCATGTGCATGTAACATACGTTGAGCCGTTTTCGGAATTGGAAGAAAATGTTTTGGCCAAGGATTTGTATTTTGAAACCAATGCCGCCGGCAGCCGTGATTATCTGGGGGCGGTGCTCAGTACTGCCGATGGACGCGAAACCGTGATAAAACAATTTTTATTGCAGCGTCAGCCGTTGTTGGAAAGAGATGTTGACAACGCCATTATCAAGCTGCTGCAGCCGGAAAGAAGAAAAACCGTAGGCGTTTATATTGACGGTATGCAGAATTTAGACGGCCTGCAGGAAGTTTTGCTCGGAATTGAAAATGATTATAGTGTTTTTAATATATCGCCGTCGATGTATGATTTTTCAGCAAAAGTAGATACTTTGGTTTTGATTAACCCTAAAAGTATTTCTCCGGCTTTGCGCTATGGCTTGGATCAATTTGTGCTTCGCGGCGGAAAATTGGCGCTGTTTTTTGATTTTTATACAGCAAGCCAATCAGATATAACCAACGGTGAAGATATTCAGGCTGTAGATTTTTTGGAAAACTGGAGAGTGGAGCTGCAGCCACAATTTACGGACGAAGGAAAAGCAGACGCTATGTTTGGCTATAATCCGCTGGGATTGCGGCTTAATAAGGCAGCACAGTTCAAAATAGACAATCCGGCTGTAGAGGTAAAACCTTTTATTTATGGGGATAACGGTCTGGTCGGAGCTGTTATGGAAGGTGCATTTACTTCTCTTTACAGCAATAATCCGTTTGAACAGACTGAATTGATTAAATCGATGAAGCCGTTTTTAAAGCAATCGGCAGCCGCCGGAAAAGTGGCTGTGGTCGGCGATGTCGACTTTTTGGAAGCCGAATACTGGGCGGCTGAAAATTCGCCGGACAGAAATCCTTACAGCGTTATAGAAAAATCAGGCAACGGCAGGGCGTTTAAGGCTTTGATAGATTATCTTGCCGGAAATGAGATATATGAAAAAATGCCGGTAAATGATATTTTACAAAATCTTGATAATATCAGCCAGCGTTTGCATAAAAATCTGTTCAGCCGCCAAGAGGTTGAATACAGAGTGCTGCAAAACAAAATTGCCGAGCAAAAACTGCTGCTGTTTGAAAACAGCGGCGAGGATTTAGAGGCTTACGAGCGTTTGCGGCAAATCGGCACTGCCGGCCGCGAACTTGCGGAAAATGAGCAAAAACTGCAAAATATAGAATACACGATTAAGCGGAAATACGGTATGGCAATCGCAGAAATGATTGCCGTGCAGGTTGTGTTTATTCCGTTTATGCTGGTTGTTTTGCTGTGGATTTTATCCGGCCGGCTCAGAAACTTTTTGATAAAACGTTTAAAGGAGAAAAACCGTGTCTAAAAAATATTTAATATTAGGTTTGGGGTTGGCAATATTTTTGGCTGCGGTTGCTGCTTTTTCCGGCTGGTATGCAGTCAGACGCGCCGGATTGAATGTCCGCGGACAGGATACTTTTGTGCAGACAAAGAAAAATGTGGCGCGTCTGCAAAGTATAAAAATAAAATCTCCGCTTGACGGCGAAATAAATATTTATGAAAAAGACGGCGGCTGGTATTTTAAAGAAGCGGCAAATTATTTTGTAAATACCGAACAGCTGGCCGCCTTTTTTAAAATGGTAAATAATTCGGTAATTACATCTGCAACCGAAGCATCTGGTGCCGAAACCGCTGCAGCCGGTTTGGACGGCGGCCGCGGAGTACTGGTTGAAATTTTTGACAGCGAAGGCAAATTACTTGACAGTGTGGTGCTTGGAAATAAACTGCCGGACGGAGAGAGCTATTTTGCCAAACGCAGCGGGTATCCGTTTATTTATACGGTCAGCTCTATAGGGGCTTTTTCCGGTGAAGCCGGAGCTTGGATGCCGTATCCGCTGCTGGAAATTCCGGTTAATGCCATAGAAAAAATAAAGCTGGATGATACGGTCTTGACTTTGCCTGTTTTGGAAAAATATCTGCCAAAGTCAAAAGAACTGCAAAAAGTATTGGTATCGCTGGCCTATTTGGGTTATGAGGGAATAGCCTTTGCTAAAGATTTTGCTGAGGATTTTCCAAATGCTGAAGCCAAAACAATCGAAGTTGCGACTAATATAGGTTTGATATATGAGCTGAAAGTTTATAATATCGGAGAAGATGACTATTGGCTTTCCGTGCAGCTGAAAAACGATAGAATAGCCAGAAAGGAGGTTATTCCGTTTGTAGCCGAAAATCAAAAATATTTTGCGGACAGAGTGTTTAATTTGGAACCGGAGCAGGGGCAGGCTTTATATGATATAAAAGCCGGTGATTTTTTGGAAAAGACCAAAGCAGAAGCGCCGGAGCAATAAACAATTAAAGGTTTTTGCAATATAGATATTGTCAAGCGTTTAAAAATATGCTTTAATTAAGTAAATATTAAGGAGTTTATCTGATGCGTAAAATGATTGATATTGATTTCGGTTCTTCCCGCTATAATGAACTGGTTGAGCTTCGCTATAAAATTTTGCTGGAGCCGCTGGGGCTGAAATTTTTAGACTCTTTCCGCAATAAAGAAGCTAATTATCTGCATATCGGGTGTGTGGAGCAGCTTGATGACAAGCTGGTCGGCGGATTGATTTTGGCTCCGCTGGATAATGAAAAAATCAGATTGATGCAAGTTGCCGTTGATACTGTTTACCGCGGAGAGGGCATCGGCCGTGAATTGGTTAAATATGCCGAAAAACGAGCCAAAGAAGCCGGATACAGTCAAATTATCATGCATGCCATGCTTTCGGTTGTCGGTTTTTATGAAAAATTGGGCTATCATGCCGAGGGCGATGTTTTTGATGAGCAAGGCATAACGTTTTTGAAAATGGTTAAGGATTTATGAGATGGCTGCAAAAAAGACTTTGATTGCCGATTATTTAAAACATCGCTTTTTTGAAAGATACGATGATAAGGGGCATGATTTGTCGGCCATTGCATTGCGGAAACTTAAAAATAATTTAGCGGAAGAAGAATACAAGATGTATCAGCACTTGGATACCGCGACTAATGGTATTATTGAATTGATATCAGAAGATGAAGAGAGAGACGGTACGGAAAGCGATAAAAAACAGATAGATGATTATGAAAAGCTGGCAGATAATAAAAATCTGCCGCGCGCCGTCCGTATAAAAATGTATGATTTGGTTTTGACCGGACATGAAAAATATATTGAGGGCAATACGCTTTATCTAAATGTTATGGATAAAAAAATCTCTTTGCTGAACAAAAATCATATTTCTGATTTGAAGCACGCAGCTATGCTGATTAAACAGCATTCTTTCGGCGTACTGTACAGTCTGAAACATAAGCTTTTATCGGCAGTAAGGCACAAGCTTTCGGATAATGACTATCCGGACAGGCAAGAAGGCGAGGAACTGAAAAAGCAATCTGCTGAAGAAAAAAAGCAGCAGCGCATTGCCGCTGCCCGTCAGAAAATGGCTGTCATTGATGAAAAATTAAAAGAAAGTCTGGCGCCGGAAGATCGTGCCGAATTATTGCAGCAGCGGCTTGAAAGCATAAAACGCTGCGGCTTCGGCAGATTAAGAACCTGCCGCGAAAGAGCCGATATCTATAATGAGCTGGAATATCTTTCGGCTGTCGGAAACAACTTTGAAGCCGCCGATTTTTACGCCCGCGAGCAAGCGCATCAGGAAGATGTTGCCAACAACATCTTCAAGCATCTGCATGTCCGTGAAAAAGGCCGCGGCCTTTAATTATCCAAATACATAGGGCTTTGCTTGTAGTTTTTAATAAGGTATTTCAGCAATACGCCGATAATTGCGGCACAAGGCACGGCTATTATCATTCCCAGCAATCCCAGCAGCACGCCGCCGGCCAGCAAAGCGAACATAACCCACACCGGATGCAGGCCGATATTTTCGCCGACCAGTTTAGGCGTTAAGAAATTGCCTTCTACAAATTGTCCGATACCAAATACCACTAAGACGGCAATAATTTTAGGCAATGTGCCGTATTGGGTAATTACCAGCGCCATAGCCATCAAAAATCCGGAAATACTGCCGACATACGGAATAAATGAGATAATACCGGCCAGAAAACCAACGACCACGCCCATTTCCAAGCCGACCAGCCACAATCCGAAAGAATAGTAGCTGCCCAGGCACAGGCAAACCAAAGCTTGCCCTCTCAAATAACCGGAAATAATACGGTTGACCTGCTGCATGCCGTCAAGCACGGTTTGTTTGTGTTTTTGCGGAATCAAGCCTTGAATTTTGGCGGTGAATTTATGCCAATCGCGCAGCATATAAAACGCCACTACCGGAGAAATCAGCAGCAAAGACATTATATTGATAAATGCGAATCCGTTGGAAATAAGGCTTTGCAGTATTTTTCCGAAAATTTTCAGGTAGTTTGCCATATTTTCTTGCAATACATTTTCTACATTGCCGTAATTGAAGCCGAAACGTTCCTTTATTTCTCCCAAAACCGGCAGCAGCCGCTGAGCAAACAAACGGGCATATTCAGGCAGTTTGGCAGCATATTCTGCGGCTTGCGAAAATACGGCGCTGCAGAGCAAAACCAGCAGCGGCAGTAAAATCAGCAAGGATATGCCCATAACGATAGTAGTGGCAACCGTGCGCGAGGTGCTGCCGTTTTTAGAAACTTTACTGACCAGCGGGTCTAAAAAGTAGGCTAAAACAATACCGACTACAAACGGCAGCAATACCGAACGCAGAACATACAAAAATCCGCCGCAAATCAAAAATACGCACAAAAACAGCAGATAGCGCTGATTATCAACATTTTTTTTAGTCATTAGTTTTTACCTTAAAATGTAGTAATTATCATTATTTTCATAGCTCAAGCCCAGTTCTTGAAAGGCATTAAGCAAATCGTCCAAAGAACCGTTATAATTGATGGTAAAGCTTACTTTCCCGCCGCCTAAACTTTTGGTGTCTATATTGTCAACTTGCGGCAAAGCGGTAATTGCTGTGCTTTTAGCCAGCCAGTCTTTTATATTGCCGTATTCATAAACAGCGTTCAGAGTCCCGTTAGCAACAGTTCCGCTGCTGTTTTCGGCTTCTCGCTCCATATTAGAAATAAACATCACGCTTTTTTCAACGGCTTTGTCAAATAAATTGCCTTCGTTGTCATTGTAGACCGAAAAACTGTTTTCGCTTTTATTTTTCTCATTTTTAACAGTTACCTTTAAATCGCCGTTTTCTTGAGTTTCGGCATAAATGACATAAACTCTGTCCGAACCGAAACGCTCGGAAATAGTGTTATATAACGTAGAATCCATATAAAGGGCATTTTCGGCCGATAAATTTTCTATATCTTGAAATCTGGCATCGGCAGTCTGCACTTCCATAGTGCCGAATTTAATGAGGCCTTTGCTGCGCCAGGATGTACGCCAGGCGTTTGTATTTTCCCAAAGCTGCGGCGCGGTGCGCGGCATTTCTTTATATACCGGAATAACCAGAAGGCTGGTTGTTTCTGCATCTATCATATTGTTTTCGGCTAAATAATCTTTCAGAAGCGGTTCATTTATCTGCACGGTTAAAACGGCCTTATACTTTGTGCCGCCGGCTTTTTCATCGGCCACGCTGACAGCCTGTATAAAGTGCAGTATTTCATCATCGCTCAAGCTTTTTAAGTTTTCGATGTTTTCCGGAACGGTCAGCAAACGGCCTGCCACTTCCAAAAAGCCCTGACGCTGTGCTTCCTGCATGGCTTTGTCTTTGGCTTTTACCGAATTTTCAGCTTCCACTTCAACCGGAATTTGTGCTTCAAAACTTACTTTTGCCAAGGCCGGAAAAGCCATCAGCATTGCTAGAACCCAAACAACTGTCTTTTTCATAAAAATTCTCCTTGAGTCTTTTCTCTTAAAATAGTATAGCTTAATTAAAAAAGCAAAACTTTTATCAAACATTTTAATTTAATTTTAAAAAATGCGCGGTTAAGTAAGAATAATTTATTTTTAACATATATAAGGACGTTTGCTATGATAAAAAGCACATACATCAAAAGCCTGCTGGAACGGGCAAAAAAAGACTTGAAAACTATTGTTCTTCCGGAAGGCGAAGATGAGCGTGTTTTAACCGCCGCCCATTTGATTACGGCCGAAAAAGCGGCAAAAGTGATTATTTTGGGCGATGTTGCTAAAATAAAAGCTTTTTATGCTGAAAAAGGCTGGGATTTGGCCGATATTGAATTGGTAAAACCGGAAGAAGATACCCGTTTGCCGGAATATACCGAATTGCTTTATAATTTGCGTAAAGAAAAAGGCCTGAGCCATGAAGATGCGGCAAAATTGGCTTTGAACTACAACTATTTCGGAACTTTGATGATAAAATCCGGCCATGCTGACGGTATGGTTTCCGGCGCCAATCACTCTACCGCCGACACCGTACGTCCGGCGCTGCAGATTATTAAATCAGCTAAAAAAGGCAGCAGCGTTTCCTCGTTTTTCATTATTTTATCCAATGACAAACCTTATGTTTTGTCGGACTGCGGCATTATCATTGAGCCGACTGACAAAGAATTGGCCGATATCGCTTTGAATGCGGCCGAAACCGCCATTCATTTCGGTATTGAACCGTCTATCGCCATGCTTTCATATTCCACCAAAGGTTCCGGCAAAGGCGACAACGTAGATAAAGTCGTACGTGCTACCAAAATGGTGCAGGAGGCTTTGCAAACGGAAGAATATAAGAATTTAGGTATTGAAGTAGATGGCGAACTGCAGGCCGATGCGGCATTGGATTCCGTTGTTGCCGCCAAAAAAGCGCCTGGCAGCCATGTTGCCGGACATGCCCGCGTTTTGATTTTCCCGAATTTGGAAGCCGGAAATATCGGTTATAAATTATTGCAGCGTTTAGGCGGCTGCGAAGCTTACGGCCCGATTTTACAGGGCTTAAATGCTCCGGTTAATGATTTGTCGCGCGGCTGCTTTGCCGAAGATATTGTCGGCGCTATCGCCATTACATGTATTCAAGCTCAAAAATAAAGGATTAAGCTATGGAAAAAATTTTAGTTATAAACTGCGGTTCATCTTCTCTTAAATTTCAGCTCTATAATGTTGACGGCGGTAATTACAATGTTGTTTCCAAAGGTATTGCGGAACGCATCGGGCAGGCCAATTCTATTTTGAAATATCAGCATACCGGCTCTGATAAAAAAGAAGAGCTGATGAGTATGCCAACCCACGCCGAAGCTATTAAAGATGTTTTGAAATGCCTGCTGAACGGCGCTTTGAAAAATTTGGAAGAGCTCAGCGCTGTCGGCCACCGTATTGTGCAGGGTGGCGATATTTTTAAAGGCTCGGTTTTGATTACGGATAAAGTAATTGAACAGATTGCAGATTTATCGGATTTGGCTCCGCTGCATAATCCGGCTCATGTGCTGGGCATTAAGGCGGTTAAGGCGGCTTTGCCGGATATTCCGCAGGTTGCAGTGTTTGACACCTCTTTCCATCAGACTATGCCGCCGGAAGCTTACCGCTATGCTCTGCCGGAAGATCAGTATGTGCGCAATAAAATCCGCCGCTACGGTTTTCACGGCACTTCACATAAATATGTTTCGGAACGCTGTGCCGAATTGATTGGCAAAAAGGGTAAAATAATTACCTGCCACATGGGCAACGGCGCGTCTATTTCGGCTATTGACAACGGCGTGTGCGTTGATACCTCTATGGGTTTTACTCCGCTGGCCGGCACGATTATGGGTACCCGCTGCGGTGACATTGACCCGTATATTCCGCTTTATATAGAAAAGAAAGACGGCTTAAGCGCTCATGAAGTAAATGAAATGATGAACAAGCAAAGCGGTATGCTGGCTTTATGCGGATACTCCGACAACCGCGACATTGAAGCCGGCTATTTAAGCGGCAACGAAAAATGTATTTTGGCCACCAAAACATACGTGCACGCATTGCTGAAATATATCGGCGCTTACATTGCTGTTTTGGGCGGAGTTGATGCCATTGTATTCACCGCAGGCGTTGGCGAACACGGCGTTATTATCCGTCAGCTGGTTATGGAACATCTGTCTTACTTAGGCATTAAGCCGGACTATGAAAATAACAAAAAGCACGCTACTGAAATTATGATTTCCACTCCGGATTCAAAAGTCAAAGTTTTTGTTATTCCGACTGATGAAGAATTGGTTATCGCTCAAGATACGATGCGCTTGGCTTTGCATAAGTAAAATTTAAGCTGTTATTTAAAAAGGGGTAGGATGAATTTTCTGCTCCTTTTTTATTGTAACATTTTTCTTGCTAAAATTGATACAGTTCGTTAAACTTATTTTGAACCGATTATGGTCGGTTTAGGGCGTCAGAAACCCTTAAAAACCTAGTCGCTACGCATAAGCGACTTAAAATTGTTATATGCCGATTTCTGCTTAGAGCGGATGTCGGCTAAATAAGGCTATGAGCTGAATAAGCCGAGCCGTTAAGGTTTTTACGGTTTCTGAACATCCGCCCGCTATTTGCAGCGGGTTTTGTTTTATAAAAATAAAGGGCTATGAATTGTCATAACCCCTTGAAAACAATGGTGCCGGTTATGTGACTCGAACACACGACCCACGCATTACGAATGCGTTGCTCTACCAACTGAGCTAAACCGGCAAACACAATAATACATAAAGCAGTTTTGCAAATTTTGCAAGCATTAACTTTGTTCTGTTTCGCCTTTTTTGAGGGCGTAGAATTGATTTTCCTGCGCCACTTTTTCGCCGGAGTGGACAACAATCTGCGGGAACGGAATTTCTATGCCTTCTTCAATAAAGCGTTTGTTGATGGCAAAGCGCAAATCGCTCGGCACAACCCAGCCTTTCCAAATATCATTAGTATAGCAGCGCAGTTCAAAGGTAAGGCTGCTGTCGGCAAAATCTTTGAACAACACGTATGGCGCCGGATTTTTCATGACATATTTATGAGCCAAAGCGCATTCCAGCAAAATTTTACGGACTTTATCCACGTCTGAACCATAGGCCACGCCGACCACGATGCTTTGGCGAGAAATGTTGTCGCCGTGAGTCAGGTTGACAATGGAGCTGGAAAGCAAGGTAGCGTTCGGTACAATCACGCTGGTGCGGTTGAAGCTTTCCATTTCAGTAGAGCGGATGTTAATTTGCTTAATTTTGCCTTCTGTGCCGTTCATAATTACCCAGTCGCCGACCTTAAACGGACGTTCAAACAAAATGATGATACCGGATACAAGGTTTTTAATTACATCCTGCAAACCGAAACCGATACCGACTGATAAAGCACCGGCGATGAATGCGAGGTTGGTTAAGTCAACACCAACGGCGATAATTGCCAGCAAGCACGAGATTATAAACCCGACAAAGCTGATGCCGGAAATGAGCGAGTGTTTAATGCCGTCATCAATATCCATGTTGTTGAAAACATTGGCAGCCAAGTGCTTTTTAAGGATTTTGACCACGGTTAAGGAAACAAAGAATATTAAAATACCAAAAGCGATGGCGATTAAGGAAATCTGCACGCCGCCGATTTTGAAACCGAACAGCAGCTTCTTGCCCATCTGCAGCATAAAGTCGCCCGGCAAGCCCCAGAGATTCAGCAAGGTAAAAATAAGAGCTAAAACTAAAATCGGGTTAATCAGCGAAGTCAGCCAAAACTCTATTTTGCTGACGTTGCGCTTGGTTACTTTAATGGATTTCATCCACGGGCTAGCCAAGATTATGCGCTTCAAAATATCAATAAAGGCATGGCGGAATAATTCGAAAATACCGAAAATAACCATAGATAGAATAAGGTTGCGCAAAATAAAGGAGGAGAGTTCCGGATAGCCGATTAAGGATAGACCGAATGCGGTGGCTAAGAGCAGGTTGCTGGCAACCATAATCTTAAATCCGCTGTCCAGCGAATCGGTTTCTTCCTCATTTTCTTCAATATTTTCGGCGGTTATACCTTTCATTTCGCGGTAGGTGTCAATAGCGATTTTTATAATCCAAATCAGGAAAAATGCCTTAACAGCGCAGGAAATCATGGTTAAAAAGTGAACGGTGTCAATAGAGTAGCCGGCTTTTTGAGCGACTACCACTTGAATCAGAGCGATGGCATTACAGATAATGAACATAAAAATCACACGGGTAAAGCGCAGTGCCTTATCGTTTGGAACATTAAACAAGCGCCATTGCGGATAGTTCGGAGCAAATGTCACGCGGGAGATTGTCGCTTCAATGATGGCTAAGAACGATGCAAAGCCGGTAATCATCAAAACGTGGCCTAACAGGCTGTCGCCGAAAATTTTGGTGCTGACCATCCAAATCATGCAGGCGCCGACAAAGGCGTCCGGAATCAAACCGCGGGCGATAGCCACGGCAATGGCGGCAACCACTTTGCGGCTGAAGTGCGGCAGCTCAATATCGTCTTTATAGCCCCAATGCGCCAGAATATATTTACGCAGAATAATGGCAACGGCCAGAGCGGCAATCAAAATCAGTGCCATGGAAACAATGCTGAGAATGGTGTAGCTGCGGTCTTCGGCCGGAATGCTTTGATACCAGTCAATCGGCGATTTTGTGATATCCCAGAAGAAAATGGCATAAAGCTTCAGGCTGTTAAAGAAAACCATCGGGTTAATAAGCGCTGACTGCTTAGTGATTAAGTCGCCGTAAACGCGTTTGCTGCGGGCATTTAGAACCTGCGTGGTTAAGTCTTCAATTCGGACAATCAGCAAATCGGCTTCTTTCAGCACGCGGTCTTCGGCCGTCAGCTCCTTAGTCAAGCTGTCGCGCTGTTTGGTTATAACCTTGTCTTCGGCAGCGCCCTCTTTAGGCTCGCCCAAGGCGTCAAGCTGCTTTTGGATGTATTTTATATCCTTGTCCAAATCCTTGCGGGTAGCACTGATTTGTGCTTCTTGCTCGCCCAAATAGCTGACATAGCTGTTGATATTTTCTTCAGTTAAATTTTCGCCTTTCAGAGCATTGTCAATTTGCTCCAGCTTTTTATTTATGCGGTTGAAATCAATAGTATTCTTTGAAGCGGTTTCATCGGCAGCCCGGACATTGGCAACGAGCAGGGCGGCGGTAAAAAAGGCGATAAAGGCGGTTTTTAAAAATTTAACCATGGATTTCTCCTATTTTTTGAGCAGAATTTTCAAAATATTGTAAGCGTTTTGAGCGGTTCCGGCACGCAAATCATCGGCAACGCACCAAAAACTGAAACCGTTTTCAACAGAAACATCCTGACGCAGGCGGCTGACATAAATGTCATTTTCGCCCTGAACATCGTTGATGGAAACGTAGCCGCAGTCAACGTGCTTGTCAAAAACCACCACACCTTTGGTGCTGCGCATTTGATTGCGGATCTGATCAATATCAACGTCATCTTCGCATTCAACGTTCACAAATTCTCCGATGCCGATAAAAGCCGGAATAACGGCGCAGTTAGCATGAACTTTTATGTCGCCGCCCAAAATCTTTTTTATTTCCACATTGGCAGCCCATTCATATTTTGTTTCATCGCCGATAAATTCGCCGACCTGCGGCAAAACGTTAAAAGCAATTTGCTTATGAAAAATTTTTTCATCGTCAACGATAGGTTCGTTCATAAAAATTTTGCGGGTTTGGGCAAAAAGCTCGTCCATGGCTTCACGGCCGTAAATGGAGGCGGCCATGTAGGTGTTGATTACGAAGCGCTTAATTTTATGATTTTCAGTTACTTTCTGCAGCGGAATCATAATTTGTGTTACCTGCGGCGACGGAACAGCGATAATGCCTTTTTTGGCATCGGCTATTTTTTCATCATTCAGTCCGGCAATAATCAGCGGAACGTCTGAATCTGCGGTGTGGGCGGTAGAACAATCTATCACCATTACTTTTTTGGCGGAGGCGTGCGGAATATAGCGTTTAGCGATTTCTTCCGATGTGGCAAACACGGCAATTTTAACGGATGAAAAGTCAAAATCATCCAAATTCCAGACATCCATATCCACGTCTTCGCCGTAAGAAACCTGCGTGCCGAGCGGGCTGTTTGTGTCTACGGCAAAAATGCTGTCGGCAGGAGTGCCGTTTTCTTCCAAAATATTTAATATTTCACGACCTAAACTGTTATTTACACCAACAATGGCAATTTTATTCATGATGAGCCTCATTAAAAAAAACTTTAAACAATGGCTGTATCATAAAACAAAAATATTTATAAATAAATAAAATTCAGCGTCTTAAAACAAAAAAAGCACTCGTAAAAACGAGTGCTTAAATAATCTGCCGAGAAGTTATTCTGCGATTTCAGCTTCTTCCTTGCTATTGACAACATCCAGACTGAGCGGTGTCAAATGTTTGCGCGGGCGGCGAGGTTCTACAGACAGCGGGCGATAGCGCTTGAAGCCGTTGATAGTGTCTTTGAGGCCGTAGGTAACACCTTTGATGCGGAAGTTTCCCTGAACTTCTGTTTCGGACGCAATGACGGACGGATCTATAATCTTAGCCGAACCGGTCTGGACGTCAACGACTGCAGCAAGAGTGTTGGAATGTTTGATAAAGGCGTAGAACGGAACAGCAGAGTTCTTCTTGAACATCGGAACGCGCAGCACAAGCTGGACTAAGTGAGGCTGTGCATCGCAGGTAGCAAGGTCAATACACATAGGGTTCTTCTCTTGAAACTCTGCAAAAGCTGTATCAGCCTTAACGTTTACCAACATACCGTTCAACTTCTCTAAAGCAATAATACTCATAGTAAATAATATTTAAAGGGTTAATAATAAATTCAATACCCTATTATATAGCATAGCTTTTTGGCAAAAGCAAGCCTAATTTGTCAAAATTTGACTATTTTTTACATTTGGATGATAAATCAAGAGGTTGTTTGTATTCTGCGGCTGTTATTCCGCCCAGGCCCAGCAAAGTGTGAAAAATGTTGTCATGCGAAACAGCTTCGTTTTGCTGCGATTCAAGACACTGTTTGTCTATTTTCAGCGCGTTTAAAGACGAATCTGCCGCCCAGATGAAAAAAGGAATATGTTTTTGCTCTTTCGGGGCAATGCTGTACGGTGCAGAATGCAGATATATATTATATTCTCCCAGGGACTCGCCGTGGTCGGAAACATAAATCAGCAGGCTGTTATACTGCGGATAGTCATTTTGCAGCAGCACGATGATATCAGCCAAATTCTGCGAGGTGTAAAGAATAGTGTTGTCGTAGGTATTTATAATTTCTTCGCCTGAGCATTGATTCAGCTTTTCAGTATTGCAAACCGGTGCGAATCGGCCGAACTCTTGCGGATAGCGCTTATAATAAGTCGGGCCGTGGCTGCCGGCCTGGTGCATAACCAAAACAGTATTCTGTGCCGGTTTAGCCAGCTGTTTTTGCATTTCTTGGGTTAAAATGCCGTCAAAGCAGGTTCCGGCGCCGTTTGCGCACGGACTGTAGTTTTCAATACGCGTGCAGACGCCTTTGCAGTCGCTGTTATTTTCCAGCCAAACCGTGCGCCAGCCGTTTTTCTTAAATATATCCAGCACATTTTCGGTATAGTCCAAGCTGCCGTTGTCAAATTCCGTGCGGTTGTCTTTGGCAAACATGCACGGTACGGAAACAGCGGTGGAAGTGCCGCAGGATACGGCATTAGTAAAGTTTATAATGCTGCCGGAATATGGTGCCAGCGGTGCGTTGGTAGCGCGGCTGTAGCCGTCCAAAGAAAAATTAGCGGCGCGGGCGGTTTCGCCGACCACAAAAACAATCAATAACGGCTTGTCATTGTTCCAATACTTAGTAAAGTGCGAATCCAAGCCGACTGGCGTAAATTCATGATTAGCCCGCATATTGTGCTTGACTGTGGAGCTTATGGCGCCGATGTAGTTTACCGGAATCAGCGAATATTTTACCGGTTTATTGTTGCGGGTAAATTGTGCCACGTCTTTACTGTTTGGTACAATAATTGCGGCAAACAGCAGCAGGCATAAAGCCAGCAGTCCGCCTCGCTGTTTTAATAGGCTGGTTTCCGTAAAATTGAGCCGGCTGATAATAAATGACGGTATTCCGCCTAAAACCAAAATATAAGCCAGCAGCGTAAAGTTCAACAGTTCCGCGGTTTCGTGCGGGTTGGTCTGCAAAACATTGCGCAGCATTTCTTCATCTATGGCGACATGATAGTTTTTTACAAAGTAAAAGACGCCGCTGTTTATCAGTAAAAATAAAATAGATAACGGCTTAACCGTATGCTTCCAGAAAAGTATTAAGCCGCAGATGGTTAAGAGCGCCCACAGCACAAAAAATGTGCCGGTTGTAAAGAGCGTGCTTTGGCTGATATCCTGAATTTTAGAAAAAAACACGCAGTTAAAAGCAAGCAAAGTGTACAGCATATAAAGGATGCTGTACACTTCTATATTCAGAGAAAAGGAGCGGAATAACTGCGGTTTAGCCATAAAAGTTCGCCCTTTTCCATGCTTAAGCAATCATTGCTTTGATTTTGGCGATAGCGTCATTGATTTTTGACACATTGGAACCGCCGGCCTGAGCCATATCCGGACGTCCGCCGCCGCCTTGCCCGCCGACTACGGCAGAGGCAGCGCGTACCAAATCTACAGCATTATATTTAGCTGTCAAATCCTTGCTGACGCCGACAACAACTGAAGCTTTACCATCTTTATCCGAGCAAAGAACCACAATGCCGGAGCCGAGATTTTGCATGATGTCGTCAACAAACGCTTTCAGTTCTTTCGGATGAGCGCCGGAAACAAGCTTGCCGACAAATTTTACGCCGTTGACGGTTTCGGTTTCATCAGCTGAGGATTTACCGCTGGCAAGGCTCTTTTTAAGATTAAAGATTTCTTGCTCTTGCTTTTTGCGTTCTTCCAGCAAGCTGTTGATACGAGCTTCCAAATCATTAAGATTGGTTTTTAAGGCTGCGGCAACGTGGTGCAATTTATTTTCGGTTTCACGAACGTAAGAATCTGCACCGACGCCGGTCAAGCATTCCAAACGGCGCACGCCGGCAGCTACGGCTGATTCGCCGACTATGTGGAAATAGCCGATGTTGCCGGTAGAGCATACATGCGTACCGCCGCAAAGTTCGCGGGAGAACGGAGCGTTTTCATCGCCCATGGTAACAACGCGCACATCATCGCCGTATTTTTCATCAAACAAAGCCATGGCACCGAGTTTAACCGCTTCTTCTTTGTTCATAATAACGGTAGTTACCGGCAAGTCATTGCGGATTTGCTCGTTTACGATGTCTTCAACCTGACGTAGCTGTTCGGCTGTAATTTGCTTTGGATGTGAAACGTCAAATCTCATTCTGTCGGCTTCTACCATTGAGCCTTTTTGCGCAACGTGGTCGCCCAAAACCATTTTCAGAGCTTTGTGGGCAAGGTGGGTTACCGAGTGGTTAGCGCAAATACGTTTACGGTTTTCTTCGTCAACTTCAAAGTTAGCGCAATCGCCGACTTTAACGGAACCTTTTTCCAATTCGCAGACATGAACAAAGATTTTTTCCAATTTGCGTTTAGTGTCAACAACTTTTGCCGTGAAGTCTTTTGAAACAATCAGGCCGGTGTCGCCGACTTGTCCGCCGCATTCGCCGTAAAACGGAGTTTGGTTGGCCACAAGCTCAAATTTGCCGGAAGTAACTTCGTTGACTTCTTTATTGTCTTGCACCAACGCCACGATTTCGCCGTCAGATTTTGTGACATTGTAACCCAAAAATTCAGTCGGGTTTACTTTATCTTCTACAGAATACCAAACTTTTTCTACAGCCGTATCGCCGGAACCGGCCCAGTTTTTACGAGCTTCTTCTTTTTGATGAGCCATGCAGGCGTCAAAACCCTCAGTATCTACTTCAATGTTTTTATTCTTTAGAGCGTCTTGGGTTAAATCCAACGGAAAACCGTAGGTATCGTAAAGCTTGAATGCGGTTTCGCCGCTCAGTTTATCGCCGCGTCCCAAATGAGAGATTTCTTCATCAAGCAATTTCAAGCCTTTATCCAAAGTGCGGCCGAAACGCTCTTCTTCTATTTTAATGGTTTCGCTGATAAGATTTTCACGGGTGTAAAGTTCCGGATAAGCGTCGCCCATTTCTTTTTGCAAAGTCGGCAGAAGTTTGTAAATCATCGGGTCTTTTATACCAAGCATATAAGCGTGGCGCATAGCACGGCGCATGATACGGCGCAAAACATAGCCGCGTCCCTCATTGGACGGAAGTACGCCGTCGGCAATCAAAAAGCAGATAGAACGCAAGTGGTCGGCGATCACATTGTGCGAAGCTTTTAACGGACCGTTCGGATCAGTATTGGCCATGTCGGCAATAGCTTTAATAATGTGCTGGAACATATCGGTGTCAAAGTTGGAGTGAACGCCCTGCAAAATAGCGGCGATGCGCTCCAAACCCATACCGGTATCAATTCCCGGACGCTTTAAGTTAATGCGCGAACCATCGGCCAAGTCTTCAAACTGGTCAAACACCAAGTTCCAAATTTCAATAAAACGATCGCCGTCTTCTTCCGGAGTTCCCGGCAAGCCGCCCCAAACTTCCGGACCGTGGTCGTAAAAAATTTCGGAGCAAGGACCGCAAGGACCGGTGTCGCCCATTTGCCAAAAGTTATCTTTGGTGCTGATGCGGATAATTCTGTCATCAGGCAAACCGGAAACTTTTTTCCACAAATTATAGGCTTCTTCATCGTTATAATAAATAGTAACGGCCAATTTGTCTTTCGGCAGTCCAAAGTCTTTGGTCAGCAATTCCCAAGCAAACGGAATAGCACCGTCTTTAAAATAATCGCCAAAAGAAAAGTTGCCGAGCATTTCAAAAAATGTGTGGTGGCGTACATCATAGCCAACGCTGTCCAAATCATTATGTTTACCGCCGGCGCGCACGCTTTTTTGCGCGGTGGTCGCTCGGGTGTAGTCGCGGGTTTCATTGCCGGCCAGCACGTTTTTAAATTGCACCATGCCGGAGTTTGTAAACATCAATGTCGGGTCATTATCCGGAACAAGGGATGATGACGGAACAACTTTATGACCGTTCTTGGCAAAATAGTCCAAAAAGGTTTTGCGGATTTGATTTACACTAGTCATTGTACGTCCCTAAAAAAGTTTTAAGTAAAATTCATTTTATCGGGGCTAAACTAGCGCAAACTTGCAAGGTTGTCTAGCAGAATCTTTAGTGTTTTTTCAAAAATATATTAAAAAACGTAAGCGTTGCCGTTTAAATCAATTACTCCCCAGTTCAAATAGGTGGCGAACAGCAGCCAAAATAAATACGGCAGCAGCAGATAACCGGCAGTTTTCCGCATACGAAAATAAGCGTCTATCAGCAATACGGTAATAAAATCCAGCAGCACCAAAACAAAAAATCCGGCCAGAAACATTCCGCTGTAAAAGAAAACGTAAGTCCAGATAATCTGCAGCAGCATATTCAGCCAAAAAATCTGCAGGGCAGACTTTATTTTTGCCGTGTCAGCGGAGCTAAGCACCATAGTTGTGGAAATAATCAGCAATATATACAGAATGCTCCACGCCAGAGGAAAAACGTTGTTGGGAGGAGTCAAAACCGGCAAATCTATTTTGGTATAAAAAGTGTTTAGACCAAAATCATTTAAATAGCCGCATAGTCCGGCGGTGACGCCGACCGCTAAAAAAGCATATAAAAATCTTGATAACATATTCTTAAACATTTGTTTTCTCCTCTAAAGGAGATAGTCATTATGTGTATGTTTTCAAGGCAGAAAAAGATTTTCTTTTTTGTCACATTTTTTATTTGCATTTTGTCAAAAAGTGTGTATTATAAAGTATAACTTTTAAATTATATATGGAGTGACGGCCATGGCTAAAACAGAAGAAGGTACAAAAATTGATTTCTTAGGCGGCAACAATGAAGCCAGAATCGGTGGCAACAGCTTGTTGATTGAACATACCGAAGAAGGAGAGGGCGTAAAAAGAGTAATGATTGACTGCGGAGCTTTGTTTCCGCCGGAATGGACGGGCTTGGATTCCGTTATTCCTGATGTCCGTCCGTATTTAGGGTATAAAGATAAGCCGGCAGAAAAACCGCTTGACGCCATGTTTATTTCGCACTGCCATGAAGACCATATCGGCGGTTTGGTGCATTTAGCCCGCGCCGGTTATAAGTTTCCGGAAATCTATACAAGCTCTTATACCAAAGAACTTTTGAAGACTGCTTTCAAAGAAGGTCATGTTCCGGCCGAAAATCAGCCGGAAGTAAAAGTTGTCAGCGAGGGACAGACAATAGATGTAGCCGACAATGTTCACGTCAGTCCGTTTAATGTTTCTCACTCCACAGTAGGCGCTATGGGATTCCATGTTTTAACCACTATCCGCGGCCGCACCAGCGCCGGTATTGTTGACCCAGGCGATTACCGCATGGGCGAATCCAAAGTCGGTCCCGGTTTTGAAGAAGACAAGTTTATAGAATTTTTGAAAGACAAGCCGGTTACGCACGTTTTGCTGGACTCCACTTCTAGCGACGGCACCGATGAGTATTTGGTTGATTTTGACCACGCGGTTGCCAATACGTTGGAACAAGTAAACAAACACCCGGAAAAGCAGGTGATTTCCGCTGTTATTTCCCGCAGTATTCAAAACTTAGCGATTGACTTGGAAGCAGCCAAGCAGGCTAACCGCACGGTGTTTATTGACGGTTATTGGGCAAAGCTGGCCTTTATGGCTATGCAGCGCAGCGGTATCCGTGATTATGACGATGTTGTGTATAAAAGCGATGATTTGAAAAACGCCAACGCAAAGGCTTATTTAGCCAAATATGGCCGCGGCGAACGCTATATTATTCCAAGCGGTGCTTTTGCCGAATCTAAAAAGGGCATGAAATCCGGTTTGTATAAAATGTCCGAACAGCAAAAAGTTACTTTGGATAAAGACGGCAAAGTAAAAGGCAACAGCAAAGGCGAGGCCGGACATCCGGACTTTACGGTTGATAAAATGACTTTGATTTTAGCCCGTCAGCGCTGCATTGAGGCTATTAACGGCAAGCAGGTGCGCGCTATGTATAACCGTTTGGCGGCTTTGGGTGCAACTATCATAGAGAATCGTTCCGGCAATAATACCGGCAAATTTGAAACTGCTTTGATGCAGCGCACCGGCCACGCAGTCCGTTCGGAAACGAAAAAATTTATTGAACTGATTGTCAACAACCGCAAAAACAGCAGCAAACTGGTGTTTATTCCGATTCACGGCGATGTTCATCAGCTGGCAAACACAGCGAAAGTTGTGCGCGAAGCCGGCGGCGAGCCGTCTATTTGCCACAATGCCGATGAAATTAAAGTTTGGGCAGGCGGTACTAAAAAACTGGAGCAAAAACCTCTGGACGATCAGCGCTGGATAGCTGTTCAAGGCGAAACCTTAACCGGATATGCCGGCGGCGCCAGCCAATACACATATACTTTGGTAAATAAAGATTTTACTAAAGTGGCAGATTTAATGGTTGTCCGTGATGAAAATTCTCCGGCAGTTGCAAGGGATTATGCCTCTAAAGCGCTGCAGCAAGCCCGCGAAGACGAAGATAACTACTATGTTCCGTCACGCAAAGAAGTAAATGCCAAAAAAGAAAAGCTTTCCCGCAAGAAAAAGAAAGAGCTTGTGCGTAAAGCAGCCATAGCAGCCGGACTTATTGATGAAAAAGGCTTGCCGATTGGTTTGAAAAAAGGACGCGGCGGCAGATAGCTGTTTTTATATAATATGTTATTATCTCTCTTAACTCTTGTCTTTTATCGCAGAATGTTATATGTGTAAAACAAAAGAGTTAAGGGAGATTTTTTATTATGGTTCGCACAAATAAAAACGGTATCAAAATTTACGGCGAAGAAGATTTTGCCGGTATGCGCAAAGCCGGAAAAGTAGCCGCCGAATGTTTGGATTATATTGCAGATTATGTTCAGGTTGGTGTTTCTACCGGCGAACTTGATGATTTATGCAATGAATTTATGAAAAGCAAAGGTGCTGTTTCGGCTTGTATCGGTTATCACGGCTATCCGAAAGCCACCTGCATTTCCATCAATCAGGTTATCTGCCATGGTATTCCGGACTATGAACGCAAATTGGCGGATGGCGATATCTTAAATATTGACGTGACAGCGATTGTTGACGGTTATTTCGGCGATACCAGCCGCATGTATTTTGCCGGCAAGCCGAAAGTCAAAGGCAAACGCTTGTGTGATGTGACATACGAATGCATGATGCGCGGTATTGATGTGGTTAAACCCGGAGCGCATTTCGGCGATATCGGCGCGGTTATTGAAGAATATGCGCATAAATACGGCTATTCGGTGGTTGATATGTTTTGCGGCCACGGCGTCGGCAAAGTTTTCCACGATGAACCGAATGTTATGCATTGCGGCGTAAAAGGCACCGGCCCGATTATGGAAGAAGGTATGATTTTCACCATTGAACCAATGATTAACATGGGCAAAAAAGACGGAGTTATCCTTTCTAACGGCTGGACGGCTGTGACCTGCGACCATGCTTGGTCGGCGCAGTTTGAGCATTCTATGGGCGTAACTAAAGACGGCGTTGAGGTATTTACTTATTCGCCGAAAGGTATGGATAAACCGCCTTATAAATAAGGACGTTAAATGACGGACGAAAAACAAGATAAGCCGCTATATTTGGGACACAGAGAGCGTCTGCGCGCCAGATTTTTGGCTGATGACGGCGCCAGTATGCCGGATTATGAAGTTTTGGAACTGCTGCTCACAATGTCTATTCCAAGACGTGATGTTAAGCCGCTTGCTAAAAAATTGATTGCTCAATATGGCGATATAGGAGGTGTTTTGCATGCTCCGGCGCATGAATTGATAGATGTTTGCGGACTAAGCGTGAATACATTGGCGCTGCTGAAAGTTGTGGCGACTTGTGCGCTGCGTTCATCAAGCGCTTGTTTTTCGGATAGTAATCAGCCGATTATTGCTTATTGGGATCAGTTTGAGGATTATTGCCGTCAGCTTATGGCTTATAACGAGGTGGAAGAGTTTAGAGTGTTTTTCTTTGACGATGCGCTGCATTATAAAGGAAACAGGCTGATGAACACCGGAACGGTTAATAAAACTATGGCGCACCCGCGGGAGATTATTAAAGCTGCATTGGATAATAAAGCGGTGATAATTGTGCTGGCGCATAACCACCCGTCCGGCGAATGCAAGCCATCGGCGGCGGATAAGCAGCTGACGCAGGAAATCAGTATGGTTGCCGAGGCAATGGATATTGAAGTTTACGACCATTTGATTGTAACCAGAAACGAAATTTTCAGTTTCCGCAATTCCGGTTTGATTTTGCCGAAAATGCGAAAAAAATAAAAAAGTGCTTGCAATGTCAAAAAATATGTTGTATTAACTTAAATCGGTCAGCGGGGCATAGCTCAGCCTGGTAGAGCGCTTGGTTTGGGACCAAGATGTCGCGTGTTCGAATCTCGTTGCCCCGACCACCAAAACAGAAAAAGCGGTATTTATTACCGCTTTTTCTGTTTTAGAGAACGAAGTAAGTAGATTAGAATACGCGAGAAAGTGTGTTTGACAACAAGCGAAAGGCGCACGCGGGTGCGCCGGTGAGTGTAAGCGAATGAGCGCAGTAGGTCGTGAACAAACACAGAGGTGTTTGCGAAGGACAATCTCGTTGCCCTGAAAGAGCGTGTTTGACAAGGAGGCTTGGCGAGACGGAAGTATCGCCGCACAAAGCCGACACAGCGGCGCAGATTTTTTAATAAAAAATCAGGCCAATCTTGTTGCCTTTAGGTAAGATACTTTAGGTAAGATATATATTGAGCTAGTGTCTGTTAAAATTAAATAAAGTCAAAATATAAAGCAAAAAGCCCAAATAATTTATTTAGATATAAAAAACTGGTTAGTACCTACAATTAAAACTTGCGTTTGGGAATGTATAAGATAAAATATAGAGCATAATAATGAGGTATAAAAATGAAAATATTTAACTTTGTACTAGCACTAATATTAGTAAACCTATTTACAAATGAAACTTATGGCGAATATTATCGTGATATCAATAATAACTTATGTAATGAAAATTGGTGGAAAACGGCTACTGTTGAAGAATTAGACTCTGAGTTGATTAAACAACATTGGGATATAAATAATGATAAATGCGATGTTCCATCTTATGCAAGCAGTAATGAAAAAATTATATATATTGCTTGTAGTAATTCAAATGATAGTCATATTATAAAATACTTGATTGATAAAGGGGCTAACATAAATATTCATTCTGCAAATTTATATGGAGCCACACCTTTATTACTTGCAGCTAGATTAAATAATTCATCTGTTGTTGATGCTTTGATAAAAGCTGGTGCAGAAATAGATGCAAAAAATGATGATGGAAATACGGTCTTACAATCAGCAAATATGAAATGGGATGAGGATGTTATAGAGCTACTAATATCTTCTGGTGCAGATGTTAATAACATAAATAACGCTGGAAAATCAGTGCTAATGTCATTTCTTGAAAGTAGCATGGATAATAATGAGGAAGGAAAAATAAAAAAATATAAGATAATTAAAAAATTAATAGATTCTGGTGCTGATGTAAATTACGTTGCTAAAGACAGTGAGGAATTAAATGATGCATATGCTAAAATTTATAGAATTACTCCTCTTATGAGTTTAATTAGAAATGACGATACAAATAATAAGTATGTGTTAGACTTGCTTTTAGAAAATGGTGCAGATGTTAGTATAAAAGATAAAAATGGTAGAACAGCACTGTTTGCGGCTATATATTCTCTAGGTATAAATTCAGCCGAAACTCTTATGGATAAAGGAGCTAATATTAAAGATGTTGATAATGAAGGAAATACTCTTTTAATATATTTACATAACAGTATTTATGCTAAAGTAGCTCCTATGATAAAGTTTCTTTTAGATAATGGCTTAAATATTGATAGCGTGAATAATAAAGGTGAAACAGCGTTAATAAAAGCCTGTCAACAAGGAAAAGACTTATCAGAAATGCAAATTGAATTTATATGTAGCGGAAGTAATAAACAGGAATTTATTACGGCTCTTTTAGATAATGGAGCAAATGTTAATATTAAGGATAACTTAGAAAAAACAGCTTTAGATTATGCAGAAGAAAATCCAATAGTTCGTTGTTCTGAAGTATTTTATAGATTAAGGGATTTAACGACAAATAAAGTAAATTGAGAAAAGATACCTAAATAAGATTTATAGATGTGATATTTAATGAGGGTTGTTAGATGTCTGATAAAATTAAAATAATGGTAGATTGCAATATATTTGATAAATTATTGTGTCTTTCAGATGGGGAAATAAAAATAATGGAAGAAAGTTTGAAAAATTAGTTGAATTTGAAAGATAAAAATATGGTAGACGTAGCGTATGAAGATAAATTAAATCTGTTTCATAAACGTATTTTGCAATTAAAATCTAGGGTAGATAATTTAGAACCGGAAATGGGAAAAAGTTATATTGCTGATATGGATATTGATAGTATTTTAAATCTGTTAGAGCCAGGGATTGATAATCCGTACTTCTCCATATCTTATTTCTATCAAGGAATGATAAATATCGGTGATGTTTCAGCAGGTGAAGATGATGATATTATTTTTATGGTATGGGTGCTAACATCAATGTTGTATGAAAAATTTCTTATTTCAAGTAGCAGCAAAGATTATGGTTATTTTATGGAATTACTAAATAATGGCCTTTCTTTAAAAATTAAGAATGGTCGTAACTTAGAAGATAAAACTTTTGAATTAGAACGATATCAAAAAGATTTTATATCGTATAAGCTATCATATTTATTGAATAAGGAAAAAATAAATACATTATCAAAAGAATTAACCGAGCCGACCTCTCTATTTAATAGGATGAAAGAGGATTTGAATAATGAAAAGACTTTAATAGATAAAAAATTATCAGAATATCAAAATAGATCAGATGAAATAAAGCAATTTATCAAAGATCAGCAGACTAATTTGAATTTTGTAGGATTAAGCAAAGCGTTTAAACAATTGATTGAAGAAAAGACAGAAGTTAAAAATAAAATAGAACGTGATTTGTCTTGGGTTTTTGCTATTATGTGTTGTATACCTATGTTTGCTGTTTTATATATTTGGATGGTTTTTGTGCCAAATTATTATTTGAGTTTACCAGTAATTACTATAGAAGTATTAGTGTTATATGGTTTTAGACTGCTATATCAGCAATATTTATTTGTTAAATCAGAATTATTACAGCTGAATTTACGGTATAGTTTATGTGCATTTATTGAAAGCTATATGGAATTTAAGAAAAATAACAAAGATAATACTGTAGATTTATTTGAACAACTTATTTTCAGCAACATTATTTCTGATGAGAAAAAAGTTCCGGCAACAGTAGATGGTTTAGAAAGTATTGTTAAAATTATAGAATCTATAAAATGTAAGTAAAAATTTCGTGGCAATGCTGAGTGATGGGCGGATTTTGGTTGTTGAATACAAAAGCAAGCATCTGATTGATTACGCTGATACGAAAAAGAAGTTGGCTATTGGAAAGTTATGGGAAAGCAAGTCTGCCGGTAAAGGCCTGTTCTTGATGGCAGAAAAAGTAAAAGACGGTTTAATGATGGACGAGCAGATTAACGCCCCTATTGAAAGGTGATGTTTTTCAAAATTTTAATAGCATGAAAACGGATTCATTATGAAATATCCCTTTTAATTTATTCACTTTTTTACAAATAATTAAGGTGGATTCATTTTTTTGCTTGCTGATGTTCTGGAAAAATAATAAAATTTAGAAAAAAGAACAAGGCAGAACCGAAAAATGACACCTGAAGAAAACGCAAGACAAAAAATTGATAATTTGTTATTACAAGCCGGCTGGATTATCCAAGACCGAGACAGTTTTGACCGAACCGCCGGTTTAGGTGTAGCTGTCCGAGAATTTTTGATGGCCGACGGCACGGAAGCTGATTATTTGCTGTTTGTAGATGGCAAAGCCTGCGGAGTTATAGAAGCTAAAAAAACTGTAAAAAGGACTAAAAAATGCGATTTGAACGATTTTCAGAAAGATATGGTTATGTAAAAATATATGCTCGTTGTATGTTCCGCTTTTGTGAATTATCTTAAGGCAAAATCAGGAAAAGCCAATGCCAAATAATTTTCCGTAGCTGGATAAAAGATGAAAGTCTGGAAAGTTTAGAAAATTTACCTGAACCGCAAATTTTAGCCGCTGAAATTGCAGATAATTTACAAACCGCTCTAACTTCCTTTAAGTCGGTCATGGATAGCTTGAAAAAGTAGGAATTTTAAGAACCGAGTTCTCATCAACAGCCCCGAATGCCATAAAAAAAACCGACCTAAAGGCGGTTTTGTTTTGGCAGGGGCAGTAAGATTGGCTACGCCGCCACGGCGCTCATTCGCAAAGCTCACCGGTGTCCAAAAGTCCGCCTTTCGCTTGTGGTCGAACCACTCTTTCGTGAGTTCTCATCAACAGCCCCGAATGCCACAAAAAAACCGCCCTAATGGCGGCTTTGTTTTGGCAGGGGCAGTAAGATTGGCTACGCCGCCACGGCGCTCATTCGCAAAGCTCACCGGTGTCCAAAAGTCCGCCTTTCGCTTGTGGTCGAACCACTCTTTCGTGAGTTCTCATCAACAGCCCCGAATGCCACAAAAAAACCGCCCTAATGGCGGCTTTGTTTTGGCAGGGGCAGTAAGATTCGAACTCACGACACTCGGTTTTGGAGACCGATGCTCTACCAACTGAGCTATACCCCTATAAAATCTTTAAGTCTTATATAATATAAAAATACAGAAATCAAGTGTTTTTTTCAAATCGTTGCACACAGCGTGTTTGCGGTGTTTAATTTGTCTTTTAATTTCTTTATTTTTTTAAGGATTGTATTTTTATAAAAATTTTTCAAAAATTTAAATTCCCTGTTTATAAATTTTTTCCCTTTTTTATCCCTAAACCTTTGGATAATACCTATTTACAATGTTTTTTATATGCGGGTTAAGTTAAACCTCATTAGCCTCAAAAGCCTCATTAGGTTTTGTTTTTTTCGCCCCACACCAATATTTTTGCCCTCTTTTTGTTAAATGTCCACACTTATTCGCTTAACTGTTTGAAAGTTGGGGATAGTGATACTTTATGCTAAGTAAATTCTGAATAGTTTTAATAATGAATTGCCTTTAGTTAGCATTTACATTATTATTCTTTCAAATATGACAGAGATTGTGCTCTGAAAGTTATAAACAAACTTTTTTATTGGAGATTACAGCTATGGAGATTGAACAGCCTAATATTTTTGATTATGCCACAAGTGAATTGTCGCAAGACGCTTTTCTTTGTTATATGCTGACTTTCGGAAGAAATTTATATAAAGATAAATATTCGCAACAATTTGATATTGCTCATTCTTTCTTGGAAAAATGCGGAATTGCTAAAGATGAAGAAATTTGTGAAGTAAAGAAACAATATAAAAATATTGATGTGTTAGTTGTTACAGTCTCTCATCTTTTAATTATTGAAGATAAAACATATACAAATGAGCATGGCAATCAGATTGCAAGATATGTTAGTGCTCTAAAAAATGACAAATTGTATTCAGGAAGAAAGATTAAAGTGTGTTATTTAAAAACAATGGATTATGTGCGTGATTATAAAACACCGGATGAGAATATGTTACCGCAAAATGATTGCTGTTCTTTGCGGCGTAAAAATATGTTAGAATTGCTGAAAGATAACAGTAAATGTGATTTAATTTTTGAAAGTTATTATAACAGGCTTAATAAAATAGAAGGGCAGATAAAAAATTGTGAGGATAATGAAATAAAAACTTGGTGTGCCGAAAAATGGTTTAGTTATTTGAGTTCCGCACTGGACGGGCACGATTTTAATATTGTATGGGTGCATAATCCGAAAGGAGCTTTTTATGCTTGCTATTTTGATTGGGAAAATTGCGGAAATGGTGAAAAGTATAAACAGATAGAAATACATTTTTCCGACAAAGTTACATCAGATGTTAAACTTTGCCTGAAGTTTTCCAGCGAAAGCAAAGAAATTACCTGCAATAGTAAGTCTTTAATAAAAGAGTTGCAGAATGCTGCGTTGGAAAAGGATTATACAGCTTCAAATCGTGTGGGGCGAACAACAACATACGTTTATAAAGTTGCCGAATCTAAAAAAGAGGTTCAAGATTTTATAAATGAGGCGTCATAGTTTGACGCCTCTGAAGTTTGCTTGATTTAAATGCACACCCAATTACATAAACGGCAGGGGGTAGATGGTGCCGCCGTCTTTGACCAGCTTGCCTTCATCCCGCTGCAGATGATATTCCGAATCTTCTCCTAAATCTTTATCAAAAATATCGCGGTAATTACCGAATAAAGAAACAACTTCTTTCAGCCAGCCCGGTTTTACTTTCAGGTCGGTCCACAGCTGCTCGTTATCGCCCATCAGATTGCGGATTTCCGGATTATCATTGGAAGTGAAAAAGCTTAAATTTTGAGCATTTATATCATATTTTTCAGCCAAAAACAGTGCATTGAATATCCATTTTAACGCCAGACGCAATTCGGCGTTATCGCGTTGAACATAGGCATATACCGGATGCAGAGCAATTTGCTGCGGCAAAACTTTGGCATTAGAGCCGGGCAAATCTTGTAAAATGCCGTGCAGCATCAATCCGCTGGCAGTCATCATTTGGCAGCGGTTCAGCAAAAAGGCTTCTTTAGCTTCTTTTAGAGTGTTAAAAGTCAAATAGCGCATGCCTAAGTCATTGTTCCAGTTAAAATCATCAAAATTTTTATAATAGTCAGAATCGGTAGAAATGCAGATTTTTTTGCCTTTATATTCTTTCAAATCTTCCGGATCATCTTTATGCACCATCAGCATCTGGTGGTCATAATAGAGAAAGCCGGCGCTCAAGGCTTGGCGCGAAGTTTCGGTTTTGGCGGAATACGAACCGCCGCTCAGCATAACATCAATTCGGTCTTCATCCAAAGCGCGCGACATATTTTTCTGCGATACGTTTACCATCTGGATTTTTCGGTTGTCGCCTAACAGAGCCTGGGCGATTATGCGGCATAAATCAGCATCAATGCCGCTCCATACGCCGTCTTCTTTATGAGCATAGGTTTTGACGCTCATATCGCTGCCGCAGCGGACTTTGTTGTTCCAGACAATTTGTTCTATCGGGCTGCGCTGTTGCTGAACCTGCGGTGCCAGAGGATGATAGTAAACCGGTTCTTCATAATAAACCGGCTCTTGAAACTGCGGAACCTGCTGAGCTTGTGCCAATGCCGGCAAAAAAAGCGATAACATACCTAATTTTAAAAATTTTTTCATCTTATTAACCATTTTTGTGTTAATCTGTATCTGTAATATGTAACAGGCAGGATACAAAATAAAGATGAAAGTTTTGTTAAGACTTATGATATTTTTTGCCGTTTTATTTGCCGAAACAAATAGTTGGGCGGCGCAAATCGGTGTAAAAGAGGCTGAAAACTGGGCAAATTCCAAAGGAAACCGAATTTTGCAGATTTTGGCGGATACAAATTTGGAACGCAAATATAAAGCGCTGGATGAGATTTTTTATAAAGATATAGATTTAGATCACGCCGCTAAATTTGCCGTTGGCAAATATTGGAAGAAAATGACTGCAGAGCAGCAGGAGCAATATGTGCCGCTGTTTAAGCAATATGTAAACAGTTTGTACAAAGGCTATCCGCTTAATTTGGGCGAGGGCGATATATCATTTTCCGTATCTAAAGTTCTGCCGTCCAAAAAAGGCGCAGACGTTTGGTGCAATATAAAACTGAAAGAACCGGTTGAAACGGAACAAAGCGTGCAGGCCGGCTTCAATGTTTTGTTTGTGCTTGTCAAAAACGGCGTAAATATTCAGGTGCAGGACTTGAAAATAGGCGAAAGCAGCTTGCTTTTGGCTTTCCGAGATCGCTTTTATAAAATGATATATAACGACAACGATGAAGATATGGAATGGTTTTTGGAAGATTTGCAGACAGTTACCGCCGATAATCAGCAAAAAAATGCAGAAAAGTTAAAAGGCTCAGCATTTTAGGGTTGAAATCAGACAACAACCTTTATATGATACGCAAAGATTTTAAATTAATTTGCGCAAAAATATAGGAAAATAAATGTCTGAAATAAAAGTAAGATTCGCACCAAGCCCAACCGGCTTTATGCACATAGGCAACACCAGAACAGCTTTGTTTAACTGGCTGCTGGCTAAAAAACTCGGCGGTAAATTTATGCTGAGAATTGATGATACCGACCGCCTCCGCTCCAAAAAAGAATATGAGGATGCCATGCGTGAAAGCTTGGTATGGCTGGGCTTTAACTGGAGCGAAGAAGCCCGTCAGTCGGCTCGTTTTGACCGCTATAATGAAGTTAAAGAAAAGCTTATGGCAGAGGGCAGAATTTATGCTTGCTATGAAACTCCGGAAGAGCTGGAAATTAAGCGTAAACGCGCTATGGCAAAGGGTTTGGCTCCTGTATACGACCGTCAGGCGCTACATTATACTGCCGAAGATTTGGCAAAATTCAAAGCCGAGGGGCGCAAGCCGCACTATCGTTTTAAGCTGCTGGACGGCGTGATTGAGTGGGATGATATTGTACGCGGACATTGCCGCTATGAGGCTGAAAAGCTCAGCGACCCGATTATTATCCGCGAAGACGGCAGCTATCTGTATCATCTGCCGTCCTGCATTGATGACAGCGATTTCGGCATTACGCACATTGTGCGCGGCGAAGACCATACCACCAACACTGCCTCGCAGATTCAGATGTTTGAAGCTATCGGCGGCAAAGTTCCGACTTTTGCCCACTTGCCGCTGCTGACCGGTACTGAGGGCAAGCTTTCTAAACGTTTGGGCAGCTTGGGCGTGCGCGAGCTAAAAGCAGAGGGCGTAGAAGCGATGGCGATTTGTTCATTTTTAGCAAAACTCGGCACTTCTGATGCTATAGAGCCGTATTATTCTTTGGATGAACTGGCAGAATCTTTGGATTTTAGCAAATTGGGACGTTCTCAGCCTAAGTTTGATGAAGAAGAGTTAAAGCATTTCAATACCAAAGTTGTGCGCTCTATGCCATATAGTTTGGTAAAAGACCGCATTGCTGCCGATGAAACATTTTGGAATGATGTGCGTGCTAATTTGAACGTGGTGGAAGATGTTAAGGTTTGGGAAGATATCTGCTATAAAGAAGTTTCGCCGATTATTGAAGATAAGGCCTTAACCGATTTGGCGGCGGAATTGCTGCCGGCAGAGCCTTGGAATGAAAACACGTTTAATGAATGGCTGTCTGCTCTAAAAGCTCAGAGCGGCAAAAAAGGACGTGAGCTGTTTCATCCGCTGCGCAAAGCCTTGACAGCTCTGGATGACGGACCGGAACTCAAAACTCTGCTGCCGCTAATCGGCTATGAAAAAGCTAAAAAGCGTTTGCTGGGGCAAAAAGCTTAAATTTAGAAATAACAGGAGGATAAAATGCCGGAAATATATTTGCATAATACCTTAAAACAGCGTAAGGATAAATTTGTTCCGATTGACGCAAACAATGTGCGTATGTATGTCTGCGGGCCGACTGTTTATGACAAAGCGCATTTAGGCAATGCCAAAACTCCGGTGGTGTATGATGTTTTGTATCGTTTGCTGTGCTATGTTTACGGCAAAGATCATGTTACCTATGTTTCTAACATTACCGATGTGGATGATAAAATTTTAAACAAACATAAAGAAACCGGAAAATCTATCCGTGAAATTACGGAGCAGACGTATAACTGGTATATTGACGATATGAAAAAACTGAATGTTCTGTCGCCGAATTACCGTCCGCGCGCTACAGAATATATTCCGGAGATGATTAAATTGGTGGAATTGCTGCTGAAAAACGGCCATGCTTATATAGCCGATAAGCAAGTTTTGTTTGATGTGGATTCTATGCCGAATTACGGCTTTTTATCCGGACGCTCGATGAAAGAAATGGTTGCCGGAGCGCGGGTTGAAGTTGCCGATTATAAAAAGAATCCGGCCGACTTTATTTTGTGGAAGCCGTCAGACGCCGATCAGCCGGGGTGGGACAGCCCTTGGGGCTACGGCCGTCCGGGGTGGCACTTGGAATGCTCGGCTATGAGTTCTAAACTGCTGGGCAATGACTTTGATATTCACGGCGGCGGTTCAGATTTAATCTTTCCGCACCATGAAAATGAATGCGCGCAGTCTTGCTGCGCCTATCCGGGAACACACTTTGCCCATTATTGGGTGCATACCGGCATGCTGATGATTAACGGCGTTAAAATGTCTAAATCTTTGGGCAATTTCTATACTGTTGATGAAATATTGGCAAAATATCCGGCCGAAGCTTTGCGCCTGCTATTTTTAACCACTCACTATCATCAGCCGTTTAACTTTACGTTTGAGGGTTTGGAGCAAGCTAAGGCGATTTTGGATAAATTCTATAACGCGCTGCTGAAAAACGCTGATATTCCGGCAGAAAAAGTCGAACCGAGCGAAAAACTGATAGCGGCGCTGTCGGATGACTTGAATACTCCGCTGGCTCTGTCTTATCTGCATGAAACTTTAGGCAATTTGAACAAAGCTGAAACCAGAGAAGAGCGTATAAAATACAAATCTGAGCTTATGGCAAATGCTTATATGCTGGGACTTTTGTATAATGACGCTGAAAGCTGGTTTAAAGGTGCGGCTGCTGAGGATGATGCCGAAATAGAAGCTTTAATCGCCAAACGCGCCGAAGCTAAAAAGAATAAGGATTGGGCGGCTGCCGATGCTATCCGCAACGAGCTGAAAGAACGCGGAATCGTATTGGAAGACGGACCAACCGGTACAACGTGGAAAAAGTTATAATAAAAAATTCAAAGCCCCGCCGGATTTAAGCTTCAGCGGGGTTTAATTTATTTATCCGCCGGCTTTTTCAGCGGCTTATTTTATTAAAAATATCTTGAATTTTGCCAAAATCTATGCTACTCTAAATTTGTCTAAAATATTATTATGGAAACCTCTTATCGTTATTATTATCGCGAATACAAGAGCTTTCCAAGTACTCATTTAATTTAAATTTTCTTGATTATGAAGAAGTTTTTGTTTTTTGCAGTGTTTGTTTTTGTTTGTGTTGCAGTAAGCGCTCAGACTTTTGTGCCGGTAAAAAGCTATGTAAAAGGTCGTGCTTTGATGGCTTATGGTGTTGACGGTTCTTCTGCCGACATTACCGCTGCGCAGTATCTGGCTCTCAAAGACAACGGTGTTGGCGATTACAAAATTGTTTCTTACCAGGGTAAGGATGAAGCGGCATCGTTTAAAGGTGTTGTTTCTAACAAAGAGTATATCCGCGAGTTGCTTCAGGTAGATTCAACTTCTGTTGCGGCAGACGGTATCAAAGTGTTTTTTACCAATGGTAAAACCTATGTTGCCAAGTCGCTTCTTTGGGCAGATGTTTTGAAGGGGCAAAACGTTGTTCATACCGTTATCAAGAGTTCGCTCCGAAATTTTGAGCGATATGAGGCGTTGGAAAAAGCACCTGTTGATTTTGTAGAAAATCATGGGCTGCAACAAACTGTTGCTGCAAGCAAACAGAATCCTTTAGCAAAAGTTACGGCTGATCTCAAGTCAGCTTTCAGCTCTGCTAAAGAAAAAGTTGAGGCTAAAGTCGATGCTTTTATTGAGCCTAAGACGGAGCCAAAGACAAAAGCGTACTCTTACGGTAATATCAAAATTATCGAGGAGTAAAAAAAATACCTGTTTTTCGTTATGAAAAGCAGGTATTTTTTGTTTCTGTTTATTTTTCTAAGGCTTTCAAAATATTTTCCGTTACTTGCTTGGCATCGCCGAACAGCATAATTGTATTAGGAGCATAAAACAGCGGATTATCCACACCGGAATAACCGGCGGCCATGGAGCGTTTGACAAAGAATACGGTTTTGGCTTTTGAAACTTCCAATATCGGCATTCCGTACAGCGGCGAATTAGCATCGGTTTTAGCAAGCGGGTTCGTTACATCATTGGCTCCGATAACATACACCACATCAGCAGATGCAAAATCCGGATTTATGTCTTCCATTGCAAAAATACTGTCATACGGCACCTGCGCTTCTGCCAGCAAAACATTCATGTGTCCTGGCATGCGTCCGGCCACCGGATGAATTGCATAGCGCACATTGACGCCGTATTTGTCTGTCAAAATATCGCTCATGCTTTTTAAGGCTATTTGCGCATGTGCAGCCGCCATGCCGAATCCGGGTACAATAATGATATTGCGGGCATTTTCCATAATGAAAGCGGCTTCTTCGGCCGAACCTTTTTTTACAATACCGGCCGAAACATTTTCTTTTTCGTTTTTTTGACGTGCCGGCCAAATAATTTTCAAGAGCGAACGGTTCATCGCTTTACTCATCACATAAGATAAAATCGTGCCGCTGGCGCCAACCAAAGTACCGGTAATAATCAGCAGCAAATCGCCGGCCAGCAAGCCGACTAAAACCACAGCCCAGCCGGAAAGCGAGTTCAACAAAGAAATAACTACCGGCATATCGGCGCCGCCAATCGGCATAGTGCCGCAGATACCGACTAAAAGCGCCAAAACCATTACTCCTCCGAAACCGCTGTCGGTCTGTACAAAATATACGGCATTTGCCAGCAGCAGAATTTCGAGCCCCACGCTGAGCCATTTGAACCAGTCAAAATTTTTGTGCAGCCAGCCGTGCAGTTTGGCAAAAGCAATCATTGAACCGCTGAAAGTCATTAAGCCGATAATAACGCACAGCACTTCCAAAATATTTTCTTTGCTGTATTTAAACGGGCAGCAGATAATAAAAGCCGAAGCCAAGCCGCCGACCCCGTTAAGCAAAGCAACCATTTGCGGCAGTTTTGAAAGCTGAACGCGCAAAGCAAATATAACCCCGACGCCTCCGCCTGCTAAAAGCGTTAAAACAATCCACAGAGCGTTATGCTGCATATTTATGGTCATGCAGGTCAGCAAGGCAATACCAACGGAAACTACGGCAATATGATAGCCCCTGACCACGCGGGATGGGGAAGACAAACTGTCTATGGCAATGACCATTAAAAAAGCCGAAAACAGATAAAGCAGCGAGCTAATCATGCTTTTTATTCTCCTTTTTCTTGAAAAGTTCCAGCATACGTATAGTAACCACCAAACCGCCGAACAAGTTTACAGAAGCTAAAAATATTGCCGTAAGGCTCATTGCCAAAACTTTGGGATCAGTGTTTTTTCCGGCAATAATAATGGCGCCCAGCACCGTCAGCCCGCTTATAGCATTGGTGGCGCTCATCAAAGGAGCATGCAGCGACGGCGAAACCCGCCATACCGTAAAATATCCTAAAAATGCTGACAGAATAAAAATTGTCAAAAGATAAATATCATCCATTTAGGCCTCCGCTTCAGTCAATAAAATCTGTGTCCATACTTCGGAATCCTGTTTAATTACATCCAGCCGCCTGATAAAATTATAAACATTGCGCGAATGCAATAAACTGGCGGAATTTGCCACATCCGAAGCCAAATGCGAATCCGCCAGCAGCTTGTAGTGCTCATTATCCAGCAAGCGTCCGTTGATGCTGGATTCCACATTGCCTCCGGCCATATCCAAAACCACCGAGCCGAACGGCAGTCTTTGCAGCTGATTCAAAGTCAGCACCTGCGGCACTTTTTCGCTGATAACCGCCACGGCGGCAATCACAATGCTGCAGCCGGGCAGGAGTTTGTTAATTTCTGAATCCGTAAACGGAACAAACTGCGCTCCCAAAGATTTAACCTGTTCTTCCGCATCCTGCCGGATATCCGAACCATATACCTGCGCTCCCATGCGCTGCAGCGTAGCAATCGCCTGAAGTCCGGAAACACCGGTGCCGATTACCAGCGCTTTCATCGGCATAAGCGTGCCGGCGGCCGTCATCATCAGCGGCACGGTTTTAGTTTGCATATCCATGGCTAATAAGGCAGCTTTATAGCCGGCCAGATTGTGCTGAGACGACAAAGTGTCGATATCCTGCACCCGCGACAGGCGCGGCAGCCGTTCAAAAGCCAAAGCATTTATTTTATATTTTTTCCAGATTTCCGTACGTTCCGGATTTTTATAACTTTCAAAATTAGCTAATATCCATAAATTTTCATGCAAAGAAACATATTCATCTTCTTTAGGCGCCCAAATTTTTGCTATAAATTCTGATTTTTCATAAACTTCGGCTGCTGTGTGCAATATATCGGCTCCGGCCTCGCGATATTGTTCATCGCTGAAACCGGCTCTTTCTCCGGCTCCTGTTTCGATATTTACGGTATGCCCGTCCGCGATAAGCTGTTTCACGGTTTGCGGCACCACGGCAACTCGATATTCCCAGGCAGGACGTTCCTTTACAATTCCGACAATCATTACAACCTCATAAAAATGCTTGCATTGCAGGCTCATTACCTTTATATAATAAGCAAAATTTAAAAGCAAAGGAAATATAGCCAAATGGTTAGATTGTGGGATTTATACAGTATTTTTTTCAAGATGGGAATTTTTACCTTCGGCGGCGGTTATGCCATGCTGCCGATTTTGAAAGATGAAGCTGTTGAAAAAAGAAAATGGATTAGTGAAGAAGAACTTTTGAACTATTATTCAATCGGGCAATGCACTCCGGGAATTATCGCCGTGAACGCCGCTTCGTTTATCGGCTATCAGCTGCGCGGCTTTTGGGGAATGATTTGGGCAACGCTCGGCGTTATATCGCCGTCGATTGTCATTATTCTGCTGATTGCCATGCTGCTGCGGCAATATATGGATAATCAATATGTGCAATGGGCGTTTGACGGCATCCGCGTCAGCGTTATCGCTTTAATTATCGATACGGTTATCGGCATGTGGAAAAAAGGTATTTGCAATATCCGTGATTATCTGGTTTTCGGACTGGCTGCGGTTTTGCTGCTGTTCTTTAATCTGTCGGCCGTGGCGATTGTGATTTTAGCGGCAGCAGGTGCTTTTATTCCAAGCTATCAGAGGAAAAAATAATGATTTATTTGATTTTAGCGTTTGAATTTTTCAAAATCGGCTTATTTGCCGTTGGCGGCGGATTGGTTACTGTACCGTTTTTATATGATTTAACTGAGCAGTATGATTGGTTTACGGCCAAAGAATTGACCGATATGATTGCTGTTTCGCAATCTACTCCGGGGCCGGTCGGTATCAATATGGCAACCTATGCCGGCTACAAAGCCGCCGGTGCATTGGGCAGCCTTTGGGCAACTTTGAGTTTGGTAACGCCTTCGGTTATCGTGGTTTATCTGATTTCCAAAATTTTAACCAAATGGAAAGATAATCCGAATGTTATGCGGGTTTTGGGCGGCATCCGTCCGGCGGTATTGGCGCTGATTTTGTTTGCCGGCTGGGATATTGCCAAAGAATCAATCGTGAACTACCAAACGGCCGGATTGCTGGCAGTTTTGGTTTTAGCGATGCTGTTCTATAAAAAAAGTGCAATTTTTTATATTATACTTTCGGCCATTGCCGGTTTGCTTTTGCATATTTAACGGCTTGAAATCTGCATAAATAAAGCATAAGCTAAAAGTGTATAAAATTAAAGGGGATAAAAATGAGCGAAGAAAATACAGTTTATGATGTGGTTGGTATCGGCAATGCCATTGTTGATGTTTTAGCTAAAGTCGGCGATACTTTTCTTAAAGAGCGCAATTTAACCAAAGGCTGTATGACTTTGGTGGAAGCTGCCGATGCCGGCAAAATTTATAATGATATTATTCCGGAGCGGGAAGTTTCCGGAGGTTCGGCTGCCAATACCGTTGCCGGAATGGCCTCGCTCGGCGCCGACTGTGCTTTTATCGGCAAAGTCCATGATGATGAGCTCGGACAGGTGTTTAAGCGCGATATCGGAGCCGCCGGCATAGACTGCTTTACCTCTCCGCTTGACGAGGGACCGGCTACCGGCCGCAGCATTGTTTTGGTTACACCGGATGCACAGCGCTCAATGTTTACTTATCTGGGGGCGTCACGCAAGCTTTCGGTTGAAGATATTGATGAAAAGCTTATCAGTGAATCTAAAATAATTTTTATTGAAGGCTATTTATGGGATGAGCCGATGGCGCATGAAGCCGTGCTGAAAGCCTGCGAATTGGCGCATAAGCACGGACGTGAAGTGGCATTCACGGTGTCCGACCGCTATTGTGTTTCATCACACCGCGATCACATGCTGGATTTGATTCAAAACCATGTCGATTTGCTGTTTGCCAATGAAATGGAATTAAAGGCTCTGTTTGAAACAGATGATTTTGCCGCTGCTCTCGATATGATTAAGCCAATGGTTAAAATTGCTGCCGTAACCCGTGATTCACGCGGTTCTGTGGTGGTCAACGGCCGTGTCAAGATTTTTGTGGAAGCCGAGCCGGTAAAACCTGAAACAGTAGTTGATTCTACCGGCGCCGGAGATTTATATGCCGCCGGATTTCTGTTTGGCTTGGTAAATAAGCGCAGCCTTGGCACCTGTGCAATGATAGGCGGTATTGCCGCATCCGAAATTATCAGCCACTACGGCGCCCGTCCGGAGGTTTCGCTGCGCGGTTTTGTGCGGAACAAACTGCTGCAATACGGCAAAAGATTTTAGTTGATAAATTCTTATAAAGCGGCGGCAGATGCGCCGCTTTTTTGCCGGAAAACAAAAAATAATCCTGCTTGACGAGAGCCTGCTGCCGTGTTAAAAAAATAAAAAAACAGGAGGATTGAATGTATAAAACTAATGAAAACGGCCGTTCAATGATAGAAATGCTGGGCGTATTGGCAATTATCGGCGTGCTGAGCGTTGGCGGAATTGCGGCATTCGGCAAAATGTACAGCCGCTATAAGGTAAACGAAACCCAAAATCAGATAAATGCCATTTCTGCCAAAATTTCAGCCATCGGAGCCGAAAATTCATCATATTCCGGACTGAATAATATTGCGGCAATAAAGTTCGGCGCCGTGCCGACGCAGGCTGTTGAAAATGCGGCTGCCGGCACTTTGTCAAATTTATACGGCGGCTCAATTACTATTGAAGGCGCACCGCTGATAAAAGATTCGGATGAGGCTATGGCTTATCAGATAAAATATATCGGTATCAGCAATGATGCCTGCATGATGCTGGCAACTAACGACTGGGGCGGCAAAAAGTCATCGGTTGTAGGGCTCGGTGTCGGTTCAGCCGCATCGGTTGCCGCCAGTATAGAAAAAGAGCTGTATAAAGGCTGCAGCGGCAAAAAAGCCGGTTCCGGAAATACTTATGCCGTGGCTTGTCCGAGCGGCGGAACTTTGGCTGTGCCGATGACACCGGTTGAAGCGGCAAAAGCCTGCGGCTGCAAAGGCCAATCTTGTATTTTAGTGATAAAATTTATGTAGGAGATTCTGAAAATGAAAAATATGTTGATGAATGAAAACGGCCGTTCAATGATAGAAATGCTGGGTGTGCTGGCAATTATCGGCGTGCTGAGCGTCGGCGGAATTGCCGGATTTTCTAAAGCAATGGAATCGTATAAAACCAATCAGAGCATTGACCAAATTTCTACCATTGTCGCCAATGTGAAAAATTTGGGTTTGCGCCAGCATAACAGATTTACCGGTTTGACAACAAATGCCGCTATAAAAATGAAATTGATTCCGGAAGAAATGGTTGTTACAAAAAACGGAGCTTCGTCACTGGTTAATGTGTTCGGCGGAGAAGTTAAAGTAGGAACTTCTAAATCAGCTTTCAGCAATACAAAAAATACAAATGAAAAAGATTTTGTGGTTGCTTACTATAATTTGCCGAAAGAAGCCTGCCTGCAGATTATGGCTAAAGATTGGGGCGGTAAAAAAGTTGCCGTATTGGCCGCAACGAGTTCAAATAATTTAAGTACCGGCGGCTATTTGAACGGTGAAGCTTACAGCGAAAAGGCCGAATGCAAAGACAGTACCGGCGTAGTTTTCTGCCGCAATCAGATGATGCCTTTGGCAAAAGCAAGTTCGGCTTGTAACTGCGGTAAAAATAATACTTGCGCCGTTGCAATTTGGAATTTTTAATAATTCGGCAAAAATTTGCGTAAGAATCGCATAAAAATTGAGGATAAAGATAAATTTGTTGCAAAATATTTATTTTTGTGTATTAGATTAAATCCAAATGGGTTTTTATAACCCTATGATTTGTTTTTAAAATTTTAAGGATGAAAAAATGGTATCATTAGCAGAAAAAATGGCAGCCAATATTGATATGTCTGCCTTTAGCAAAGCTGACGAACTGAAGAAAAGACTTTGGTTTACGGTTTGGGCTTTGATTATTTTCCGTTTGGGCACATATATTCCGCTTCCGGGAATTAACCCAAGCGTGCTGGCTGAAATGTTCAGCCGTAACCAAGGCGGTATTTTGGGTATGTTCAATATGTTTTCCGGCGGTGCGCTGGAGCGTATGACAATTTTTGCCCTCAACATTATGCCGTACATTTCTGCTTCCATTATTGTGCAGCTGGGACAATCGGTTATTCCGTCTTTGATGGCTCTTAAAAAAGAGGGCGAGGCCGGTCACCGCAAAATTACCCACTACACAAAATGCCTGACTGTGCTGATTACAATTATTCAAGGCTATGGTATTGCCGTTGGTTTGGAAAGCGTTTCCGGCGCTAACGGTTCTTCTGCCGTGATGATTGACAGTTTTGCATTCAGATTTTCTACTATCGTATCTTTGGTTGGCGGCACCATGTTTATTGTATGGCTGGGCGACCAAATTACTCAGCGCGGTGTCGGCAACGGTTCTTCTTTGATTATTACCGTTGGTATTATCGCCAATATCCCGAATGCTTTGGCACAGACTTTTGAATTGGGTCGCGCCGGTCAGATGTCTATCACCACAATTTTAATGCTGCTGGCTATGGCTCTGGCTTTGATTTATGTGATTGTGTTTGTAGAAAGAGCACAGAGAAAAATCATTATTCAATATCCAAAGCGTCAAATGGGTATGCGCATGATGGCTGCCGAAAGCTCTCACTTGCCGCTGAAAATCAATCCGACCGGCGTTATTCCGCCGATTTTTGCCAGCTCTTTGCTGCTGCTGCCGATTACAATCGCTAATCTGTCAGCCGAAAAAGGTCCGTCTTGGGTGCAGAGCCTTAGCCAGATGCTGGGACACGGCCAGCCGGTATATTTAGGCTTGTATGCGTTCTTGATTCTGTTCTTTACGTTCTTCTATACTTCAGTAGTATTTAATCCGCAGGAAACAGCAGATAATTTAAAGAAACACGGCGGCTTTATTGCCGGTATTCGTCCGGGTAAAAATACTGCCGAATATCTGGACTATGTAATTACTCGTTTGACGGTAATTGCTTCCATCTACTTGGTATGTCTGTGCATTTTGCCGGAATTGCTGATTAGTAAAGTCGGAGTACCGTTTGTTTTGGGCGGTACAACCCTGCTCATCGTGGTGCAGGTTACTATGGACTTTGTCGGCCAGATTCAATCGCATTTGATTGCCTATCAGTATGAAGGGCTTTTGAAGAAAGCTGCATTGGTTAAAAGGAAAGGACGTTAATGTCTGAAACAAAAAAAGGACTTTATGTCGTATTTACCGGTGCTCCGGGCTGCGGTAAAGGGACACAGGCTCGAATTTTGAAAGAAAAAACACATATCTGTCATTTGTCGACAGGTGAAATGTTAAGGGAGTATGCCGCACAGGATACTCCCTTAGGGCGTGATTTGAAAGCGTTGCTGGATAAAGGCGAGTTTGCCACCGATGAAATGATTATTGAAATGGTGCGCAACCGTATCGGTCAGCCTGATTGCGAACATGGCTTTATTTTGGACGGTTTTCCGCGGACTTTGCCGCAAGCCGAAGTGCTGGAAAGTCTGCTTGCCGAAAAAGGCATTAAGCTTACCTGCGTGCTGGAAATTCAAGTACCGGATGAAATTATTATGGAGCGCATTTTAGGGCGTTATTCCTGCTTAAAATGCGGTGCCGGCTATCATGACAAATTCCAAAAACCTAAGGTTTACGGCGTATGTGATGTTTGCGGCGGAACCGAGTTTGGGCGCCGTAAAGATGATAACCGCGCTACTGTGCAGAATCGTCTTGTAAACTATCGTCTTTTAACCTATCCGACAATTCCGTTTTTTGAAAAGCGCGGTTTGCTGCGCACTGTTGACGGTACCGGTACGATTGAAGCTGTAAGTCATAAGATTGATGAAATTCTCGGGATATAGGAAACTCGTCTAATGGCCTACTACTTTTAACTTTTTGTGCTTGTGTACTTCATTGTACACGGCGCAAAAAAGTTAATGCGTATTAGCCTCATTATCCGAGTTTCGGAAAGTAAGAAGCGGTTGATGAAAAAAAACTCTGGCTTTCGTCTTCGGCACCAGTCTAGGATGACTGTACGGATAATGTTTGCTTGTGTCGGTTGCTGGAAAATAGCAGCCGTATTTTTGTATGCTAAGATTTTCTGCTTTACATTTTTGGTTGTATATTATATAAAAGTTATGTCGGTGTACCAGCACCGACAAATTTTCTTAACAAAGAACGAAGTTAAACTCGTCTTAACTTTATTCTAAGGTTAAGATAGCATATATTTGAATGAATGTCAATAGTTCAAAAGAATATGTGTGTGAGTTTGGCTTTGTTCTATCATTTAAAGGAACAAACTAATGATAATAAAGATTGTATTTATTATTCGCAAACTCAAAATATATTTTATAGTTCGTAAGGGCTAAGAATATATGAACGGCAGGAGCAATTCTGCCGTTTTTAATTTATTGCTTTACATTTTTAGTTTGTTTTATTAAATTGGTATTGAAAACGTGATAGCGTTTTCAGGGCGTAGTAACCCTTTATCTGTATAGTCGCTTGAGCATAAACGACTTAAAATTTTATATGCCG